>CANHJY010000018.1 GCA_947461185.1 Flavobacteriales bacterium | reverse complement strand
CTAACTTCCACTTAAACCATGAGGAATTGGTTGGAAAATATAGCTATGTATCACCTAACACAAGTACAGATTACAGCCACGGAACAGCAGTAGCAATTACAGCAGCTGGAAACACTAATAATGCAACAGGAAAAAGTTCAATTGGCTATAACAGCTCCCTTCAATTACGTGCAATGAACTACAATCAAGTGTTGGAAGCAAGCAACAACGGTGCACGTGTAATCAACATGAGCTGGTCATCAGGATGTGTTTACAATGGATACGCACAACAAGTAATTGATGAGGCATACGCAAACGGATCTATCTTAGTAGCTTCAGCAGGAAACGGAACAACATGTGGTGGAGCAAGTAACTTGGTTTACCCTGCAGCATACAACCACGTAATCGCTGTAAGTAGTGTAGGTCCAGTAGATAACCACGAACGTTATATCGGAAACGCATCTTCAACACACCAACACAATGCATCTGTTGATATTTGTGCACCAGGATATGATGTGGCGCTATCGACAGCACCAGGAACTTACTTAACAGGAAACGGAACTTCTTTTGCTGCACCGATGGTATCTGGAACAATAGCTTTGATGTTATCAGCAAATGCATGTTTGACAGCTGATCAAGTAGAATACATCTTAAAAAATACAGCAGTAAACATCGATGCCTTAAATCCACAATATGTTGGAATGTTAGGAGCTGGAAGGTTAAATGCAGCAGCTGCGGTACAAATGGCAGCAACTTATAGTACAATGCCTCTAAATGGTGCTGAAACTTTCAACTGCGAAGATATGTCTCAAGGTGCAATGGTTGAGTTAGCTGATGTAGCTACACCATATAGCATCAACTGGAGCAATGGCGCAACAACTGCAATTATCGATGACCTTAACATAGGAATCTACACTGCAATCGTAAGAGATGCAAATGGATGTGTAGGAACATTTACAGCATCAATAGATACCTTAATGCCAATCGCAATCAATGCTGATGTGATGCCAGTACTTTGCAACGGAGAAAACAACGGTAATATCGAAGTAAGCGTTGCTGGTGGTCATGGTTTCAATAGCTATGCTTGGAGTAACGGAGCTACAACAGCTAACATCTACGGTGTAACTGCAGGAACATACGCTTTAACAGTAACAGATGGTAAAGGATGTACAGCTACTAGCCAATTTGAAATCACACAACCAGAGGTTCTAGTTGCAAACATCGACCACCAAAACCAAGTTTACTATAACAACGCAACAGTTGATGTAACGATAGCAGGTGGAGCGTTTCCTTACACTTACTCTTGGAACAACGGTGAAACAACACAAGACTTAAACAATGTTACTCCTGGGTTCTATGAAGTCTTGATTACAGACGCTAATGGATGTCTTACTTCTGCAAACACAACAGTTGGTCAAACACAAGTAACTGAAACAGAAAATAACTTCGGGTTCGGTCAACAAGAAGGAACAGCTGGTATCACAGAAACTACAACAACAACTTTCAATGTGTATCCAAACCCTGCTGTAAGCAACGCAACCATTACTTGGAATAACAATGATGTAACAGAAGTGCAATTGGTAGACTTGACAGGAAAAGTAATCAATACGTACAAAGTAGATGGTTATACACAAGAGGTAGCATTACAAAACATCGCTCAAGGAGAATATATGGTGAGTACAATCACTAACAACGGAACGACTACAACACAAAAAGTAATCTTCTTATAAAAAATATTAAAAGCATTTAAAAACTTCACGCAAACGTGTTTGTTTCATCCCCAACGGGAAAATTGGTTCACTTAGCCATGGCGTCAGACCCCATGGCTTTTGTGTTTTTAAATGAATTTTTTATTTGACGAGAGTAATTTATATCTTTGGAAAATGCAAAACAAATCTCGAATCATAGATAGTACTCAGAAAAGTTGGATGCCAAATTTTGGTGAACTCTTTCGATATAAAGATCTGTTTGTTATGCTTACATATCGCGACTTTAAGGTTCGATACGCACAAACAACAATCGGTCTGCTTTGGGCAATTCTTCAGCCACTATTAACATTATTAATATTAACACTGGTGTTCGGCAATTTCATTAGTGTAAGTACACCTGTTCCTCATTTATTATTTACAATGTCAGGGATGGCCATTTGGACATATTTCTCATATGTTATAACCAATTCTGGCGCTTCAATTATTTCTAATCAGGCAATGGTGAAAAAGATATATTTTCCAAGAATAATAATTCCTTTGTCCAAAGCAGCAGTGGGATTTATTGATTTGGCAATTTCATTATTAATTATGGTTGCTCTTATGATTTACTACGGCGTATTGCCATCAGCCAATTTATGGATGGCCCCATTGTTTATTTTTATTGGAGTTATTGCAGCCTTAGGTGTTGGGATTTGGTTGAGTGCCTTGACAGTTAGATTTAGGGATTTCCAACATGTTGTCCCGTTTATCGTTCAGATTGGCTTGTACGTTACACCTGTAGCTTACCCAGCGGAATATGCTCAGCAACATCTGCCAGATTGGGCAGCTGGAATTTATTTTTTAAACCCTATGGCAGGAGTGATTCAAGGATTTCGCTGGAGTCTTTTTGGTGGGGAAATACCAGGTTATTTAATGTATGTTTCGTTTGCAATGGTTATCATTTTATTTGCAACAGCTTTGATTTACTTTAATAAGGTTGAGGATGAAATGGCAGATTTAGTATAGCTGTTAAATTTCAGACGATTTCGTTTTTGTATATTCTAATCTTGCGGTAAGTACAATTATTAAAAATGGAATGAGTGGGGCTTTAAATCGAACTAGTACTCCAAAAAGAATAGAGGTAAATCCCGCGAAATAAGCCAATATTATTAAAAGAAAAAATGAGTAAATAAGAAACTCATGTTCTCTAATTAGTTTAATGTTTTGAAGAACATTTTTTGAAAAGAAAAATTTAAAGGTAAGATATAATAATATCATACTTTCAAGGCCATTAAGGATGAGTGAAACAGATAATGATTCCCATAAAAAAGGTCTATATAGGCCCGCAATTATCGAATTTGGGGCAGCTCGAAGCATTCCGCCCAATGAGTAATCAGTAATCCCCAAATCATATCTGTTGTCACCATATGTTTCGTTATTAGTCATGTCATTATTGATAACCGCTGCTTCTTGAATTAATTCTTCAGAGATGCTTGATTGAAAGAACACCAAAATTCCAGTAACGGTAAATAAAATTATAAATGACCGTATAAAGAATCTTTTGATTTTATTATCTGATAATGTGCGTTTAATCCTCGCACTATATGCGAATAAAACAGGAGCCAGCGCAACAATCAACATAAATGAACGAATGCGGTACATAAAATATAAACAAATCACTATCGCAATCCAATTGACAATGGAACTTTTATATTCTGGAGAAATAATCCTATAAAGATTAACTATAAAGTAGCAAAGACAAATCCACATAATGCTATCTTTCGATATACCACCACACCAAAAGCTAAGTGAAGGGATTAATAATATTGCAAATGCCAAAACTCGATCAGAATGCAACTTGTAATTGCGAACCATCTCATATAATTTCCAAGAGGCATTTGTTGTAATATATGCTATTATTAAAGAAATTAATAGGTATCCTTTGAAGGTAAAGAAGGTGAATATGGAAACAATTTTGCTAATAAAGAAGCTTGATGGTTCCCCGTAAATGGTGCCGTCTGGAAATCCTGTGACTGAATTGAAATTTTTATATTGCCCCCCATGTTCAGGATTGGAGAATATTTCAGAAAAATAAGCCACTGGGTCACTCCAAAATAAATTGTTAAGCTTAACTGCCCCATCCCAAAAACCTATTGAATCTCCACCTCCTTTATACACAACTATGTAAAAAGTACAATTTGCAAGGACGAACAAAACCTTGAAAAGAAAGGCAATAGGGTAATAACCGTAATATTCTAAATCAATATGTCTGCGACGCTTTTGGTATACGATAATGAGGAGTACAGTTAATCCAAATAAACTCGATATAATGTCGAGAGGTGTGAAAAATTCAAAATTTCTATCAACTGATATGAGTGCTGATTTGTCCAATGCTTATAATTTCTTTAATCGTGATGATATGGCTCACCCTTCAGAATTGTCATCGCTCGGTAAAGTTGCTCAAGAAAGATCATTCGTACCATTTGATGAGAAAAGGTCATTTTTGATAAACTTAATTTAAAATTTGCTCTGTTATAAACTTCTTCTGAAAATCCATAAGCTCCTCCAATAACGAATACCACATTTTTTTGTCCATTTAAAGAATGGTTTGCCATGAATTTCGAAAAATCAATGGATGTAAGTTGCTTACCCCTTTCATCCAAAAGAATTATAAAATCATCATTTTTAATTTTACCTAGCAGTGATTTGCCTTCTGCGATTTTTATTTGTTCCGTAGTCAAATTTTTCTGCTGCTTCAAATCATTGAGCTCGATTCGCTCGAATTTAAGATAGTGCTCGATGCGTTTGTGATATTCATTTTCACCATCCGAGAGAAAGGATTTGTTTGTTTTTCCTATTAGTAATAACTTTACCTTCACATTCCAAAGATACAAACCAAATTCGTATAGAAAACAAGTGAATCTTTTCATCTAATCTAAAATTTAAATTTCATGGAACCAAATTCTTCCTTTATTTACTCATATGCAAAGCAATTAACTGAGATTATTGAGAATGCCCTAAATGAAGATATAGGTGATGGAGATCATAGTACTTTGGCATGTATTGATCAATCGGCAGTTGGTAGCGCCAAATTGCTGGTCAAGGAGAACGGCATAATCGCCGGTGTTGAACTCGCCGAGATGATTATTAAAAAACTCGACCCCGAGGCTAAATTCATCTGCTATAAATTTGATGGTGATACTGTTGCGAAGGGGGATTTGGTTTTTCATATTGAGGCTAGAGTTCATGCGCTACTATCTGGAGAGAGACTTTTACTCAATTGTATGCAGCGTATGAGTGGAATTGCAACTCAAACAAATAACCTGGTTCGAATTGTTTCAGATTATGGAGTTAAATTATTAGATACAAGGAAAACGACACCCGGAATTCGCTTACTCGAAAAATGGGCAGTAAAAATTGGAGGTGGGCACAATCACAGATTTGCTCTTTATGATATGATTATGCTAAAGGATAATCATATTGATCATTGTGGAGGTATAACAAAGGCTATACATGCTACTCAATACTATTTAAGAAGTAAGAACAAATCCTTGAAAATTGAAATTGAGGTTCGAAATGTTGATGAATTAAATGAAGTATTGATTTGCGGAGGGGTGGATAGAATTATGCTCGATAATTTTACCCCTAACGAAATAGAAAATGTTATTAAACTTATTCCAAAAGAATTTGAAACCGAGGCTTCCGGTGGAATAACCATCGAGAATATACAGGAATATGCTAAAACAGGTATTCAATATATATCCGTCGGGGCATTAACGCATAGCGTAAAAAGTTTAGATCTCAGTCTAAAAGCTACATAAATAAGTACCTGAGTTTTTTAGTTATTCAAAAAACTTTGTGCCCTCAAGTTGTGTTTGTATTTCTTAATTTCTTCGAGAAATTCAGGTTGATCCTCGAGTTTGTTGCCAATAACTACAACATTTGCCCCAGCCATATGAGCTAAACTAATTTGATTAATACTTCGAATGCCACCCCCAATAATAATAGGAAGTTCCAAATCGTTTATTTCTTCAATCATTTTTGGATCAATGCTATTTTTTGCTCCACTTCCTGCATCCATATAAATTAACTTCTTGCCTTGAAATTTTGATGCCAGTGCCGTTTGTCGTAAAATTTGAGTTTGTTTTGCAGGAATTGGTGTAGTCTGACTAACATAGGCCACTGAACTCTGTGAGCCTCCATCAATTAATATGTAGGCAGTCGGAATGACCTCTATATTTAATGCCTCCACTTCGAATGCAGATTGGATGTGTTGACCAATTAAATATTCAGGATTTCTTCCAGATACTAGACTTAAATAGAGAAGAGCGTCACATTCAGCTGATAATTGTTGCCCTGAACCAGGAAATATTACTAATGGTAAATCGCTATACTTTTTAAGTGCCGAAACTGTATTTTGGAATTGTTCCTTTGTAACTGTGCTTCCACCAATAAAAATGAAATCAATAAATGACCCTTTCAGTAATTTTGAAAATTCCTTCAATTTATCGGGGTCTTCAATTTTTTCAGGGTCTAGAAGCACCGCTACTTGATTCTTTTTTTTATATATTATATCGTAGACCCCCATCTAAAAATAATTTCTTACCCGAATTGCACGACAAAACCACATTGTCCAAGACAAATGTAGATAATTCTACCTCTATTTTTTTTCCTTTAATAAATATTTCACCCAACCACTGCTCTTCAGATAGCTTTTGTATTTGTAACTGCTCCTTAAATATTATTCCCTTTGCACCTGAAAGTTTGTAAAGCACTTCTTTTAATGACCATGCTTTTGTCATCTCTATTTCACAATTTGTATTCAATCTCTTTTTTTCTTGTTCCGAAAGAAATTTATCCCTTAATCTCAAGGATTGATTGCTTATAGTTTCCAAATCTAAGCTTACCTCATATTTCTTATTCATGGCTATTCCTACAATACCATCAGCATGACTTATAGAAATGTATCCTTCATTTTTTATGTATGGTGCGCCGACTTCATTATAATGTATGTGATTAAATCCAAAAATGTCGTGACGTAATTTTCTAGTGGCAACAAATTCTTGCTGGCGCTTAATACTTTTAAAGGATAGCACCCTTTCAATTTCTTGTTCTGTCAAATATTGAAAAAAATCATGAATGTCGAAAGGTTCAAATTTCAATAAATAAACAGTTTGTATTCCGAGTTCAATCTTATCAATACAATTTAAATTCATATTTGATTTTGGATTATTATAAAATGTAAGAATGTTTTATCTGTTTCTGTTAATCTAATTATTGTTATACAAAGTTAATTTAATGTGAATTTAATTTTTTTTAACTTAAGATATTTCACATTGATTTTTTCTATATTTACGAGCTTGTAAAAGCAATTTCGTTGAAATATAAAAGAAACTTATGTTACGAAAACTACAATTATTATTTTTAAGCGTCTCATTGACAGCTTTTTATGGATTTTCCCAAGTGGGCTTAGGTACAGTTAAAGGTACTGTAACAGATGGTGATTCAAAATCTCCTTTGTCATTTTGTAAGGTAATGCTAATTCAAGGTGGTGGTATCAAAGGTGGAGCAACAACTGATGCTAAAGGTCAGTTTCAAATTAACTCGGTTGCAGCAGGAACTTATGATGTCGAAGTTAGAAATGATGCTGAAGGTTATCAACCTTTTCGTCAGACAGGTGTTATTGTTTCCACGGACAATATTACGTTCCTTGATGATTTGACTATCACCAAGGCTAAAGAAGCCAAGGAAATGCAGGAAGTAAAAATTGTTGCTTACAAAGTTCCGTTAATTGATAAAGATGGTGGAGCCTCTGGAGCAACGGTTACTCGGGAGGATATTGCAAGACTTCCTGTTCGTTCTGCGGCTGGTGTTGCGCAAACTGTCGGAGGTGTCAATGCTGATGAGGGTTCTGGAGCGATATCGGTTAGAGGTTCTCGTTCTGATGCAACTTACTTCTTTATAGATGGTATTAAAGTTAGAGGTTCATCAAACCTCCCTAAATCAGCAATTGAAGAGGTGTCTGTAATTACTGGTGGTGTGCCTGCTAACTATGGTGATGTTACAGGTGGTATTATTTCTGTTACCACTAGAGGACCTTCAGCAAAATACTTTGGTTCAATTGAAGCTGTAACCTCAGGTTTCAGAATTAAAGGAGACGATCCAAATGGATATGATGATAAAGTTTTAGGTCTTGATAAATACGGTTATAACCTTATTGAAGGTATGCTTTCTGGTCCGCTTTGGATGCAAAAAGATTCAACAGGCGCTAAAACTAAACCAAGATTAGGTTTTTTGCTATCAGCAAATATTACAGATGAAATTGACAACAGACCTCTTGCAGGAGGTTCGTGGAGAATTAAGAAAGAAGCAAGAGATGCATTATTATCAAATCCGCTGCGACCAACATCAACTGGTCAGGGTACCTTCCACAATGCACTTTTCCTAAGAAATATTGTAGATGCTGAAGGTAATCCAACAGCAGACTCTGATTTTGAGAAAGTTCCGTGGAGAATGAATGCCCAAAGTACTGTAGTTTCTGCTCAAGCTAAAGTAGACGTGAATACAGGTCCAACAGTGAACCTTACTTTTGGAGGATCTATGAACTACAGCTACGGAAGTAATTATTCTTACGGTGGGTCATTATTAAATTTTACAAATTTTGGCGTATATAAATCTTTAGACTGGAGGGTATTTGGACGTTTAACGCAACGTTTTATAAATGACCAAGAGGGAAGTGCTTCTAAATTACGATCGTTTGTGTATACTTTAATGGTGGATTACTCCAAATCTAAAGATGATGTTTACGATCCAAATCATAAATACAACATGTTCAATTATGGTCACGTTGGTACATTTACCACTACTAGAATTCCTACCTATTCAATGTTTGATTCTAATGGTGATGGTGATGTAGATTTGAAAGAGCATGATGGCTTTAAAGATGTTGAGGTAGCATTTTCTCCTTCTGAAACGAATGCAGCGCTGGCGGCAATAACAACGCAATATTATGATATTTATCAAGGTGATCCAATTGGAAACTATGAGAACCTATTTCAAGTCCAACAGGGTAACGCATTGAGAAACGGAGATGCCCCTCAAAGTGTATATGGAATTTGGGGAAATATTGGAACACCTTACAATTATTTTGGGAAAACTGAAAACGATCAGTTAAGAGGTACAGGTGCACTATCTGTTATTCTTGGAGATCACTCTTTATCTTTTGGTTTTGAATTGGAACAAAGATGGGATAGAGGTTGGACGTCTGGAACCACTACAAGTGGTGGAACAAATGGACCTCTTGGAATTTGGTCTATCGCTCGTCAGTTGTCTAACTTCCATATCGAAGAGTTGAATAAGTTCAGTGGTGATACAACAGATATGGGTTCATTCAAAGCAATTACTTATGAAAGATTAAATACTGGGTATGCAGCTGCAAATGGAGGTGTTTACGGTGGACAATTGAATAATGATAACCAGTCTTTCTTTGACTACAACTTACGTAAAGAATTAAACTTAGATCCAGGAGGTTTGGATTATGTTGATATTGACCAATACGATCCAAGTATATACACTTTTGATATGTTCTCACCGGATGAATTATTGAATAGTGGTAACTCATTTGTGTCTTATTGGGGTTATGACCACACTGGAAGAAAAGTTAATGGCACTACAGATATCAATAAATACTTTAATGAATTTGATGAAAACGGAAACTATAAGCGATTTGTTGGAGCGTTTGCTCCTACTTACATTGCAGGTTATGTAATGGATAAGTTTGCATTCAATGACATCGTATTCAACGTTGGTGTTCGTGTAGATGTATTCGATGCAAATCAGCCTGTGTTGAAAGATCCTTATTTATTCTATAACGCGAGATCAGTTAAGGAGGCGAAAGCACTTGTTGATGCAGATCCTAACTTATATGATTGGGTTGAAATTCCAGAAGCAATGGGTGATGATTACACAGTATATGTAAACGATGTGAATAATCCTACTGCAATAAATGGATTTAGAATTGGAACCAATTGGTACAATGCAGACGGTATTCAAGTTGAAGATCCAAAGGTTATTCGTGGCGCTACGGGTATCCAACCGTGGTTATTGGATCCAAGTCAAGAAACACCTTCTGCTGATGCATTTGAAGATTACAAAGCTCAAGTTAATGTAATGCCTCGTATCGCTTTCTCATTCCCAATATCCGATGAAGCTTCTTTCTTTGCTCATTATGATATCTTGACAAAAAGACCTACTTCAGGTTTCCGTTTTGACCCTTTTGAATACCAATTTATTAATTCAAGAAGTGCTATTATCAATAACGCTAATTTGAAGCCTGAAACTACAGTTGATTATGAATTAGGATTCCAACAAGTATTAACGCGTACTTCTTCTTTAAAAATATCTGCTTTCTATCGTGAGCAAAGAAATCAAGTTCAGTTGTTGAACGTATTTGAAGCCTACCCGGCAACATACAAAACTTTCGGAAACAGAGACTTTGGTACTGTAAAAGGTATGACAGTTTCTTATGATTTAAGAAGAACTGGTAATATCAGAATGACTGCAGCTTACACATTACAGTTTGCTGACGGTACAGGATCTGATGCAACATCTGCTTCTAGTTTGGTTAACGCTGGTTTGCCTAATTTGAGAACTATTACTCCATACTCTTTCGATCAGCGTCATGCTTTTGCTATAACATTTGATTACAGATATGGTGAAGGTGAAGATTATAATGGACCTTCAATCGGTGGATTGGATATCCTAGAGAATACTGGTTTGAATATCGTGTCAAACATTTATTCTGGTTCACCATACTCTAATCAAACATTTATTACTGATGAAGGTATTGGTAACTTGAATGCTGGTTTAAATGGTACATTAAATGGTTCTCGTTTACCGTGGTCTTACAGATTGGATTTGCAATTAGACAGAACTTTCAATCTTGAGTTTGGTTCAAATGAAGACAAAAAGAAAGTTGCTTTCTTGAATGTTTATCTTCGTGTAACCAACTTGTTTAACCAGTTTAACTTGTTAAATGTTTACCGTGCTACTGGTAACTGGGATGACGACGGATACTTAGAGGCTGCTTCAAGCCAAACTTCTATCCAAAACCAACTTGATGAGCAATCTTTTAGAGATTACTATCAAATGAAAATTCAAAATCCATTTAATATTAGTACACCTAGAACCATTCGTTTGGGTGTTAAATTTGATTTCTAAAAACAGAAGAATTATATAGTATGAAAAAGCAAATTCTAGCATTCGTTTTTGGTGTAACTTTATTTTCAACCACAAGTACTTTTGCGTTCTTACATCCTAGTGATTTGGGGAAGAGTTCGAAAGGTACAATTAATAAAGGTGCCAATTGTTCGCCGGCAACAGCTAAGTTATTGATGCAATTCAACGATGTGAAAGCACTGATTGAGCAGGGTGGTAGTATGTTCCAAGATCGCCAAGCGAGTGTTGCATCTTACGAAATTCCTAAGGGAAGTGGTTTACACGTTATTTTCGCAGGAGCGCTTTGGATGGGTGGTACTGATATTAATGGCCAGTTGAAATTGGCTGCATTGAGATACCGTCAAGGAAATGACTTCTGGGCAGGTCCGTTAACAGTAAATCCTGGAAGTGGGAATTACAATCCTCTGAATCCTGTTGGAGATGATGCGGTTAGAGATTTTGGTGAGGCTAATATCGATCCAGATCAGTGTATTGCCTATGATAAATTTTACACTATTCGAAAGGCGGAGATTATTAAGTTCAGTATTTGGTGGGAATGTAATGCAGGAGTTACAACAGAAGGATGTGATGATGTTAGTGAACCTACAGCGGATGAATTGAATAGAATTTACAATTGGCCTGCTCATGGTGATGTGTCAAGAGGACAAGATTACTTTTTAGCCCCTTATTATGATAGAAATCAAGATGGTGTTTATAGTCCTGCAGAGGATGGTGATCATCCTTGGTATGATGACATTCTAGGTAGAAACGACATAGAATGTGGAATTGATAGAAGAATTTCTTTGTTCGGTGATGAGACACATTGGTGGGTATTCAATGATAAGGGAAATATTCACACAGAAACAAATGGTGACCCAATCGGCATGGAAGTTCGTGCACAAGCCTTCGCATTTGCAACGAATGATGAGGTTAACCGAATGACTTTTTATAATTATGAATTAATCAACAGAGGAACGCAAACATTGTATGATACTTATTTTTCTCAATATCTAGATGCAGACGTTGGTAACTACGCAGATGATTATGCGGGTTGTGATGTTTCTAGAGGTTTGGGATACATGTTCAATGGTGATCTTATAGATGAATCAGATGGTGGTAAGTTGGGTTATGGTGAAAATCCACCAGCAATAGGTTGTGACTTCTTTGAGGGACCCTACCAAGATGCTGATGGTGTTGATAACGTAGGTCCTTTTTATGATGAGGTGAACGATACATTAATTGTACCTTCTGTTATTCAAGCATTAGCAGGTGACGGAATCGTTTATAAAGGTATCGGTATAGGATATTCTGATGGAATTATAGACAATGAGCGTTTTGGAATGCGTCGTTTTACCTATTATAATGCTCAATCAGCTTTTCCTTACACTGATCCACAAAACGCTGCGCAGTATTATAACTTTATGAGTGGTACTTGGGCAAACGGTTCTGAAATGTTCTACGGGGGTGCAGGTCACGTTGGTTCTACTGGTGTTACTACTGTGCCATCTGATTACATGTTCCCTGGTAACTCAGATCCTTTGTTTTGGGCCACGGGTGGTGTTGATATGACTTCAGGTTTCCCTAATGGCTGGGATGAAGCAACAAATAATAACCCTCCGGGAGATAGACGTTTTGTTCAATCAGCTGGTCCATTTGTTTTGAAACCTGGTGCGGTAAATAATATTACTGTAGGTTTGGTATTTGGTAGAGGAACAGAAGGAGATTTGTTCTCATCTGTTGATGCAATGAAACGCGCAGATACCAAAGCTCAAGCTTTATTTGATGCTTGTTTTAAAATATTAAATCCACCGGCTGCTCCAAAAGTTGTTATCCAAGAATTGGAAAATGAGTTAATTCTTATGCTTGATAACACAGCTTCAATTGAAACATATGAAGAAGAGGATGAAATCAACATTCCTATTGGAGAAGATAGATTCTACAGATTTGAAGGTTATCAAATTTTCCAGTTAAAGAATGACGAAGTTTCAGTTGCTGATATTGCTGATCCTAGTAAAGCAAGATTAGTTGCTCAGTGTGATCTTAAGAATGATATCGAAGAAATTGTGAATTTTGAATTTGACGAAGCTCTTGGTTATTCAATTCCAACTAAAAAAGTAGACGGTGAGAATACAGGTATAAAGCATTCATTCAGAATCACAGAGGATGCCTTTGCATCGGGTAATAGAACATTGGTAAATCACAAAACTTACTATTACATCGCTGTTGCCTATGCGCACAATGAATTTAAGAAATACAATCCGAATGATCCTTTAGCTTTGGATGGTCAAAAAATTCCATACATTTCATCTCGTTTGAATTTTGACGGAACTTCAATCGTTGCAATTCCTGCTGTTCCTCATAATCCAATGCCTGAGGCTAATGGAACAGATCAAAGGATAGAGTATGGTTCTTCGCCTAAAATAACTCGTTTGGATGGTTATGGAAATGGAAGTCGTTCATTGGAATTTGATTCAACAACTCTCGCGAATGTTTTAGCTAACGGAACTGTTCAGAATCCAGTTTACGAGAAAGGTTTTGGTCCAATCAATGTTAAAGTTGTTGATCCTTTAAATCTTGTAGACGGATATTTTGAATGTAAATTCCGAAATTACACTGCAAGTAATACAAATGCAGCTGATACCGCTAAATGGGTTATTTATCACTATCAAAATGGTGTCTTGGTAGATTCTGTTGCATCTGATCAAACTATTGCGGTTGACAACGAGCAGTTAATACCAGAATGGGGTATTTCTGTACAGATATATCAAAATAAATATTTTGGGGAGTCAGGT
>CANHJY010000017.1 GCA_947461185.1 Flavobacteriales bacterium | reverse complement strand
CTAATCTCACTTTTACCATCGTATTTAATTTCAACTAGATAAATACCATTATCACCATAGAAATGGATTTGTTGCTTTTGATTCACGATTGCATCTTGCTGAAAACACAACTTCCCAAAAACATCATAAATCGCAATTGATTTTTCACCGACATAATTTCCAAAATCGATATGAAGCATTTTGTTAAACGGATTCGGATACAACATAATTTCGTTCCAATTAATTGACGAATTAACACCAACATTCGAAACATTCACACAATCAGAAGTATCTGTACAATTGGCATCTGATACAATTACAGCATAATTTCCATTTAATGTTGCAGTGAAATTCTGTGCATTTGAATTTTGTAAAACATTGTTTAGGTTATCACAATCAATCCATTGATATTGCACACCAACAATATTTGCGGATAAATTCACACCATTTTGAGTAATTGATGAATTAATAGAATTGATGGTTAGTGTAAGGTCCACCGTGCTGTCACAACCAGAAATCCCTTGAAAAACCTGGGTATAAATACCTGATTGATAATAAGTCTGATTGTTCCATACAAAGCTGTCGCATGCAGTTTGTGTAATGGTATTAGTTAATTCTGGTAAAATGGTAAGATTGGTTATTACTGTGGAGTCACAACCATTTTGGCCAATTAATACATCTGTGTACGAACCTGCTGTATTGTATACACTGTTACCAATCATCAGTGAATCACCGCTACAAATTGAAATATCTTGGGGAATTCCAATATAACTATTATTGATTGTTAAATTAAGTGTAATCGTACTGTCACAACCCATAGTTCCTGGAAGCACTTGAATATATGAACCGGATTGGGTATAGTCAGTGCCATTCCACGTGTAAATATCACATGCTGTATCAGAAAAATTGGATTCAAGAACTGGCATTATTGTCAAATTGGTGACTATTGTAGAATCACAGCCTGTTTGTGAAGTAAATACATTTGTATAAATTCCAGTAGAATCATAAACATTGGCACCAACAACTAAAGAATCTCCTGCACATAAAGTAGTAGCTACAGCTTGATAATAACCTTGACAATTCAAAATTACAAACTGAGTATAAACATTTGCAGACTGTGAAATAGTGAAACTTCCTGTAGTTGTAAACATAGCTGATGCAGGATTTTGTTGCGTATTTGAACTTACTGAACTGACGCCAAAATCCCAAGCAGCAGAGCCTGTTGGCACACCTGTAGCTGAGAAAGAAATATTTGAATTGGAGCAATTTGCATAATCCACTAGAATTTCAGGTTGAGTTGTTAAATTGAAATTACTGATTGACGAAGCCAGTGGTGTTCCACTCACGAAAAGAATTGCATTTGAAATTCCAACACTTCCCGAACCACCAGATCCTCCATTGCCTCCCGTGCCTCCAACTCCACCGTTACCTCCTTTTCCTACTTCATTTGTACCCACAGAACCACCGAGGCCTCCAGTCCCGCCAATACCACCAGTTCCACCATTCCCTCCAACTCCGCCATTTCCTCCAGAACCAGGTGTAATTTGACAGTCAATTACTTGACCATTTATCCCATTATTAAATAGATATAAACCAAAAGATCCGCCGCCACCAAAGCCGCCAGTTCCGGCAGTTCCACCTTGACCACCGCCACCGCCGCCGCCGCCGCCATTTCCCGAACCGTCAACACAAAACAAGCAATATTGGCCGCCACCTCCACCGCCGCCAGATCCACCTTTTCCGCCGGATCCCTCAGTGCCATTTCCTGCTTGCGTAGGTACGTAATATTGACCTATCGTGCCAGGTAAACCATTAGCGCCAATTGTTCCATTTGAACCAGCAATTCCATTTGCTCCATTACCACCTGAATTGCCTGGATTACCCCATGCTCCACCTACGCCAACGCCGCCTTGTCCAGCTCCTCCATTTACACCGCCTCCTTGTCCACCTGGACCGCCATTAAATTGTTCTTCTCCGCCAGCACCACCTGAACCACCCGAACCACCAGCCCTTGCGTTTGAGCTTGCATTTCCGTTTAAACCAACCCCACCAGTTTGTGTGCATCCACCAGGATTTGTTCCACCTGCAACAGCAGGACCTCCACCAGTTCCAGCTCCTGCCCCACCTGTGCCTCCAACTGCTCCTGAACATTCATTATCAATGGAGCCGCCGCCGCCGCCTGAACCATTTGTACCATTAGCTCCAGCTGTTCCAGGTAAACCAGAATTTCCAACTGAACCATTTCCAGCTTGAATTCTGCATCTAACAAATTTATAATCAGCACAATTAGTTAAATGAACCGCATAATTAGATGTACCATTACCTAGGGCATTAAAGGTTGTAATCGTTATGTCATGAAATTCAAATCCAAACTTTCCATTTCCGTAAATACCAACTAAACGTTGTTGATTGGTTGTTCCTTCAATGTTTGTAGCATTTCGAGTAATTGTGGTTTGACCTGCCAAGCTTGATTTCTTCCAATTTTGAGCAACAATAAATCCTCCTTCAATAATTATATTATTCGCCGGTATATTTAAAGGATTACTAATAATGTAATTCCCACTTGCGATGCGAATTATATCACCGGTTGTGGCATTTGCAAACGCTGTTACCAGGTTCATAGGGTCAGCTTTCGAACCTAATCCACTTGATGTCCCTGTTGTGGTAACGTGCAGAATATTGCATTGACCGAATGAAAATTGAAATAACATCAACCATATTGATAGTAACAGTAGTCTTTTCATAACTTAATTTTCAACTAAAATACAAATTTCTTATTTCGACTATTTAAGCTTTTCAAAAAGCAAATTTACATAGGGGTCTAAATCATAACTTTTAACCTTGGCACTCGTTTGAAAGGTAAAAGTCTGCTTTTGATCTGACACATTCAAGATAACATCCTCCTTGGTTCCATTCATCATATTCAATCTGATTGTTAATGGAAAATTAAACTTTTTACCAATTTGTTTAATTTCAAAAACGACTTTAGTGTTACTTATTTTAGACTCAACTTGTAATTTAGGGTGCCCAACTCCATATACCCATTGATCAAAAAACTCAGTTAATGACGCACCAGTTGTTGTTTCAAAAACGTCTTTTAGATTATCCGTGCTTGCATTTCCGAATTTATACAGTTCATAATAATTTCGGATAGCATTTTTAAACAGGGAATCACCAATCTGATTTCTTAACATGTGTAAAATCCACCCACCTTTTTGATAAGAATTTGGATTCAAAAGATCCTCCAAATCTTGGTAATTAATATCTACAAGTGGGGATTTAAAATTTTTATTGAAACTGATAACTCTTTGTCGATCACTATCCATTTGACTGTTAAAAGCCTTTGTTCCTTTAAATTCTTCAATATAAAGATTAGCAAAATAGGTCGCAAAACCTTCGCTCAGCCAGATATGTTCCCAATCCACTTCCGTTGCAGAATTTCCAAACCATTGATGGGCAATTTCATGGGCTATCAAATCTTCACTAGTTCTATTTCCATTTAATGCATCTTCATCATAAAAAATACAACCAGCATTCTCCATACCTCCGTATCGGGTCGTTGATTGCACATTTGCCAATTTTTCATAAGGATAGGGTCCTATATAATCAATGAAAAAATTCAATACTTGAGGCGCAAGTTCAAGATCATAAAGTGCTTTAGATGCTTGATTTTTATACACCCATCCTGAAACTGCTGTTTTATTAACAGATTCAAACTCCTTGGTTTTAAAATCAGCTACACCAATTACCATAACCTTTGTTGGAAGTTCATGTAATGAATTGTAGTGAAATAATTTCTTAATCCCGAAAACGGTATCGACAGCCGAAAGGGCTCCATTCGCTATAACTTGGTATTTGAGTGGAACAGTTACAAAATATTCAACTAGCGCTTTATCTGATGGATGATCAACACAAGCGAACCAATTATGCGCTCGATTTGGCCAATTATCTCCGAAAAAGGTTCTATCTCCAAATTTGTTTTGTCCAATAATTAACCCATCATTTGGAATTCCATGATAATAAATTGTAAGATCCTGATTGATATCATTTTTTTCAATATTAATAAACAGTGAATCATTTCTGTGCTCAAACTCCCGATATTCATTATTTTGATGAACCGTATCCACAACCATTCCTTTTCCATTACTTTTTAAATTCACAAAATCGAATACGACTTCCTTTTCCTCATTCATTCGATCAAAATTGATGATTTCTTTAACCCAAATCTCATCAGTTTCATCATTAAGATCAATATAAATGGTGTATTTTTTAACATCAATATTTTGGGAGATTGCTATTCCAAAAGGAAATGCACAAAGAAAAAAGTTGAGTATTAATTTCATATCAATGATTATTCAGCAGGGTGTGAAATTAATAAAGTTATCCTCTAGAGCTAAAATAAATTGGTATTTTCGTTTGGTTTTAAATTAATTCATCATGCGATTCAAAAAGACATTTAGTTTGTTAGCGATAATTTTTGTTTCATTCTTTTCTTTATCACAACAATTTTACAGACCATCAGCAACTGAAATAGCCACCTCTCCGGAATGGATAAAAGAAATGTACGGAGTTAACCCAAATGTTTATCGCGTGGATTCATTATACAATGCTTATTTTGGAAGTCACACTTTTATAAAATCCTTTCATACACAGTATTACAAACGTTGGAGAAAAGCCGTAGCAGATTTAATTGATTCAGAAGGATTTATTCGAAAGTATACATCAGCAGAATTAGCTTTAATGAATCAAGGATACATTTCTCAACAGTCATTAAATAAATCATCAAATTGGTCTGTTGTTGGCCCCATACACACAACCAGCGGGAATGGAAATCAAGGTTCAGATCAAACAAATGTCTATTGTATTGACCAATGTGAGGGGCAACCCAACATCTTGTATTTAGGAACAGAACCAGGGGAAGTATTTAAAAGCATTGATGGAGGTGTAAATTGGCAAGCCAGCTCCTTAGATGATGACTTTGGCGGAACCAATGCCATTGAGGTAAGTCCTACAGACGGCAATTTGGTTTATGTTGGCGGAAACAAAGGAATTTATAAAAGTATTAATGGAGGCGCGACATGGATCAATGTAATGCCGGATAATAATTTGGGCGTAAATGAGATACTCATGCATCCTTCCAACAATCAAATTGTAATGGCGGCAACTGAGAAAGGGCTTTTCCGAACTTCCGATGGCGGTATTACTTGGACTACAATTTATAGTCAAAAATGCTATGACTTAAAATTCAATACTGGAAATTCCAACATTGTTTACTTGTTAAAGAATAATCCTAATGCGCTGAAATGCGAATTTTATATTTCCTCAGATATGGGATTGACTTGGTCTTTACAAAGCAATGGCTGGTACAATTCTACAGATCCCGCAAGATACGATGGCGGTGCGCGAATTGCTGTAACTGCTGCAGATCCAAATAGGGTTTATGCCTATCTAATTGGAGATTCAAAAACTGATGACTATGGATATATCGGCGTATACAAAAGTATTGATGGCGGAAATACGTGGACATTGCCAAATGGTCCAACAGGAGGTCCTTACACAACGTCACATTTAAATTTAGCATATGGAAATCCCGGCTGGACCTACCATCAAGGCTTTTATAACTGTGCCATTGCAGCATCTTCAACAAATCCAGATCAAATAATTGTTGGTGGTTTGAATCTTTACAGATCAGATGATGGAGGAGCAACTTTTTATCCACTCGCCGGGTATGTAGGTGGTCCGCTAAATATCCATGTTGATATGCAAGATTTTAGACAGGTAAATGGTAATACATGGATAACCACTGATGGCGGGGTTTATTTATCAACCAATTTTTGCAATTCACAGCCCGATTTCAAAATGGATGGCGTACGCGGTTCTGATTTTTGGGGGTTTGGTTCAGGATGGAATGAAGATGTTTTAGTTGGTGGGTTGTATCATAATGGAAATTTAGGATATTTTCAAAATTATCCAAATGGCCATTTCAGAAATTTGGGTGGTGGAGAAGCGCCTACTGGCTATGTAAATACTGGTGAGAATCGTCGAACTTATTTTTCGGATATTGGCGGAAGGATACTACCAACCGACATTAATGCTCCCCTGGGAAATGCGGCTTTTGGTCTTTCACCTAACGAATCATATTATGCTGCAGAGTCGAGCGAATTAGAGTTCCATCCCAATTGTTATGGAATTGCATATATGGGGAAAGAAAATAAACTTTGGAAGACAACAGATGCCGGTGCTTCATTCAATTTGATTCAAACTTTTGGCAGTAATCCAAATGATTTAATCATGTATATTGAAATATCCTCGGAAAATCCAGATATTATTTATGCTTGTCAACGTCCCGCTTCAGGAAGCATTGGAAAATTATGGAAAACAGTTGATGGAGGAGCAAATTGGACACAATTGAACATCCCTGCAGGTAACAGTCGTAGAATGCTTATTGCAATAAATCCGGCTAATGATAACGAACTTTGGTTGGCATATCCTGGAGGTTCAAATGGATTTAAAACTTTCCATACTAATAATTCAGGAGCAAGTTGGACCAATTTAACAACATCGGATTTGAATAATCAAAGTATACATTCATTGGTTTACATTGCTGGAACAAACGGTGGATTATACGCAGCGACCAATCAAGCAGTTTATTATCGTAATGCAACTACAAATTGGACATTAGATAATTCAGGATTGCCTACATACATTAATGGAAATATTTTAAAACCATTTTATCGAGATGGAAAGATAAGATTGGCAAGTTATGGTAAAGGAATTTGGGAAAGCACTTTAAATGAGCAACCGAACGAACCCATTTGCAGAATAAATGTAGATAAACTTTCTCAGGTATTTTTTTGTGAGCAAGACTCATTTTATTTTGAAGATCATTCATATCTTAATCATTTAAATGCGACTTGGTCTTGGCAATTCCCTACAGGGTCCCCTTCATCTTCATCGCTTCGAAATCCTGCTGTTTTGTTCAGTACACCGGGTCAACATTTAGCTGTGTTAACAATAACTGATCAATTCGGAAACTCAGATCAAGACTCGTTATATGTAGAAGTAAGTAATTATAATGCACCAACACTTGTGCAAGAAGATTTTCAGGGAAGTTTTTTACCAAATGGATGGTTTACCGCAAATGAAGATGGTGGTGGACAATGGTCGCTTGCAACAAATGTTGGCGGATTTGGCTCTTCCACGCAATGTACCCTATTTGATAATTATGGAATTGATTCTCAAGGAAGTACTGATGATTTAAGCTTTGGATTGAATACAATGAACATGTCAGCGCTCAACCTAGCATTTGATGTTGCCTATGCTCCATGGGGTGGGAGTTATTCAGATTCACTTAAGGTTTTGATTTCAACTGATTGTGGGCTAAGTTACAACGAAGTATATTTTAAGGGTGGAACAACATTGGCGACAGCACCTGCATTTACTTCAATGTATGTACCAACATCGACAGAATGGAGAACAGAAAACATAGATTTAAGCAATTTTACGGGTCATCAAAAAGTAATCGTTACTTTTCGAAATATGGGAAATTGGGGAAATGCTTTGTACATAGACAATGTCAACATCTCAAATGACCTACATTCAAATGTAATTACTGATTTGAAATTCGGAGTTTACCCTAACCCAATTCTTGCTGGTGAGATCTTACATTTTGAACATGTGGACCAACTTAAAAGAGTGGAATTGATAAATCAAGAAGGTAAACTGAAGGCACAGTACTTTGATGTAGAGAACAATCAAATCGTTCTTCCAAATAACCTAGCAAGTGGAATTTATACCGTTCGTATGGAATCAGCAACATTAATCAATCATGCTCAAATAATAGTTAAATAAGCTATTAAGTCAGCTATTCTAGAATTTTTATATTTCCTTCTTCGTTAACATCAGGTAAAATCTGATTAGGATCAATTGTTATAGATTCGATTTCCTTGTATTTAATTGGGATAAAAACTTCAAGAGAATTGGAAGCACTTGACCATGTTGGCAGTAACTCCGTAGGATTATTAAAGTCCTTCTTGATGTTATTTGTTAAATCTAGGGGAATGTAAAAATTTCGTTTAGTCCCATTTTTTAACAATATTTCCAATTCTACAGGAACAGGTACCCCTACCCTTTCCATAGTCAATTCTATTCCTCCTGATCTTTTAACAATTTCTCCAATTGTTAAGTCAATAGTATGTGTTGTGTTTAACCAATAATTCTGAAACCATGTTAATTCCATATCACTAACATCCTCAAAAACTTTGACAAAATCATTGGGCTCTGGATGTTTAAATTTCCATAATTCATAGTATTTTGAAAAGCCTTCTTTCATTCTTTGATCTCCAATAATGTAGCGAATCATTTCTGGAAACAATTGGCCTTTATAATAAGCTGCATTATAATATGCATAATCTTCCATGAAGTGATTTGCTGCTGTAGCAACAGGTTCTTCAGTTGTAATCATACGCATCCACGAATAGGATGAATAGGCATCACGTGCTGGAAAGATTTCTTGCTTGTAAATATTACTTATTCTTGCTTCCGCATAACATGTAATTCCTTCATCCATCCAATGGTGTAAATTCTCATCAGAACCATAAATCCCGTAAAAATAGTTGTGCATAAATTCATGGCACGCCGTATTGAAAAAGTCAGACCTGCTTTCTTCTAACATCGTACACATGGGGTATTCCATATAACCTTCTCCTCCCTGAATAAATGAAAATTGCGGATATGGATACACGCCAAATTCTTCTTTACAAATCGCATATGCGGTTGCCCAATTACCGATCAAATTATCCCACTCATCTGTATTGTAATCACCATAAAAAAACTGAAAATCTATTCCATCAATCGTTTTCTTTTGATAGGACCAATCCTTGTCGGCTGCCCAGGCAAAATCATGAACATTGTCGGCATGAAATTCCCAATTTACCAATCCGCTTTGGGAAGATGATCCATCTGTACTTTTCCATCCATCATTGGTATACTCCTTATTTTTTGGAGTGCCAGTGCCAGCAACGGTAAATGATGCATCACAAGAAATGTTAACGTCAAAGGTTCCAAAAGTCCCTGCAAATTCGCGACCCAAATACGGATCTGTATGCCAGCCTTGTTTGTCATAACGACAAACTTTTGGATACCATTGTGTAAAAGTGAAATCCGTTCCCGCAGTATTATTCTTACCACATCGATTTAATGTTTTGGGAATAATTGAATTAAAATTCATTGAAATCTCAAGATTCTCTCCTGGTTGAAGCGGCTCTTTTAATTTGATTTGACCAATTGATTCAAATACTTTCATTTCAATTGGGCTGCCGTTAACTTGAACATCAGCAATGGTAATGCTTCCAAAATCACTTGGCTTCAAAGTCTTAGGATCAATATCCATTTTTTCAAAAGCATGGCTTCCTTTAGAAAACGCATTCCAATACAGATGAAAATAGATTTCTTTTATCGCATCTGGTGAGTTATTAGAATAGGTAATTTGCTCGTTCCCCGACAGCTTAGCGTCAGTATCATTGAGCGTGGCTTGAATATTATACTGTACTGACTGTTGCCAATATCCGTTTTGAGCGAAAGAAAATATAAAGGAGAACAGTGATAACGAAAGCAATGAAATTTTCATGTTATAAACTTAAATTTTAATAAAGAATTTAAAAATACACTTAAATCTCAAGTGATTTCTTATAACTGAAAAAATAATTCTTGTTACTAATTCATTATGCATGCATTGTGTTTTTAAGTTACAGTTTAAACACTGCTGTAGTATGCCACATTTTATTAACACTTAAAACTGATGAGTTATGAAAACAAAAATCGCATTTATCGTAATCGCTGTTGCAACTCCATTTGTTCAAGCACAAGAAGTCTACATGGGACAATCAAAAAATTGCATGCCTCACGGATTTGGGGTTATTGATTATTCAGATGGCTCTTATTATCAAGGAAATTTCATTTATGGGATTGAAAATGGAACCGGAACCTTTTGTGATGCAAAAGGAATTAAAAGCACGGGACTATTCAAAGACGGAGAATTTGTCCAAGATATTGAGGTTGCACCCAATACTCGATTAATGGATTTTAGATATCATTTAGACAGCAATGCAAAATTTGAATCTATGCGAGTTGATATTCAATTTTCGGAGAAACCCAATAAAAAAAGGAATATCATAATTGCTCCTTTTGGCGAATTTCGATTGAACGGTCAATTGGTAAGTGTCGGTTTTATGAACAATACTAAAGGATACAAAGATCCAAAACATGAAAAAAAAGGACTTTATCCTTATGAAATTGAACATAGTGTATTTATGAAAACATATGGAGAACGAAGAAGTCAAATGATGATGCCATCACCATATGGATTTTGCGAATCCGGCAGTAACGATGGCACGAATCAGGGAGAATTTGTAAGTGTTTCAAGAGATTTTGAATGGAAGAAAAATCAGAATTACACTTTAATTCTTCAAAATACAGGTTATAAAAAATTCAAAAAAAACATCTTTACTGTGATTAGTTTAGATCTCATCATTCACAAAAAGGACACGATACATATTGGGAAACTTGCCATTCCAGGTTCTGAACTCCAATTGGAAAAGGAGTTAAGCATGATTGCTTCGACGCACACTAACCGTTATGCGATAAGTGAAATTCCATTGATTGAATTCGAAATCAAAGAATTATTTATCAATGAGCAACCTATTCGTTTTTACGATGCTTATTGTAGTTTCGATTACCTAACACCTCAATATGCTTTAGCAAAGTTAGTTGATGAATATACATCCGTTCAAGTAGCCGTTGGAGAGGCATTTAAACTGATTTCAGGAACATTTTACGAAGACCAATATCAAGCACACTTTATATACAACGAAGTATTTGAGGAAAATGAATAGCTTGGAGTTAAAATGATAAGTCGTTTAGTATTATCTAGACGACTTTTTCTGTTTATAAAAAATATAAAATCCATATTAATTTGAATACTATTTTTCAAATTTTGACATCTTTTACGTCCAAAATTTACCTTTTGATGCATGCTTCAACATTGGTCTAGATTTTGTCAAACGGAAGCAACCTCAAACCAAAACAAAACCGTGAAATCTAAAAATCTCAGTAGAAATAAACTTCATAAAATGCGCCTTGCAGTTCAAAGGGAAAAACAAAAAACTGAAGGTTTTTTCGATGGTCGTTTTGTTCAGCGCACTGAGGAATCTGCAAAAAAATATAAACGTAAGCAAAAACACAAGCATAAAGCGTTCTGATAAATTAATATCTCATAAACCTGACACATTAAACCTGATACATTAAACCTGATACATTAAACCTGATACATTAAACCTTACATCTTAAACTTTACACTTTAATATTAACCTTAAACTTTATAACATGATCCCAGGAAACGATGAATTTTACGCATGCCCAAAATGTAATCAACTGCATAGCAAAGCAACTTTAATGAGCGGTAACACTTTTGGAGCAAAGTATTATTCTGACGCTCGAGTCGAATACCCCTATCTGCCAAAGTTCCCAAACATTACAAGATGTAATAATTGTAGAGAGATTTTCCGCTTGGAAAAAGAAATAAGCTCCTTAACCTATGATGAACAAAATTGTGATGCTGCTTATTTTTTAGATATTAACGGGTACAAGGAGGCTTTTCTGAAGGTATTTTACAGAAACATTGAAGAAGAACTAGATTTAAGATTTGAGCTGCTATGGAAATGGCACAAAATGATTGAGGAAGAAGAAATGACAGCCGAGGAAGTGTATTCAGACTTTTATTATTTAAAAAATATAGATGAAATCATTCCCGCAATAAAAGATAGTGATTTAGGAAGAATCCTTTTGGTTGCAGAATTAAATCGATATGCCGGAAGATTTGAGATCGCTGCAGAATTATTTGCACCTCACCTTGATGAAACTGAATTTGCTATTGCTAAAGAAAGTTACAAGCGATGTCTAAATAAAGACAGATCTGTTTATATTGTTAATTATCAAGCTGTTTGATCAAAATAAAAATGTCAACACCATCAGATACAGCAGCAATTGAGGGATTAATCATTCGTAATTCGAAATTATTTATTCCATGGTTGTTCGAATTTCATCCACTTTCTGAAAAATGGTTGAATGAAAATGAACAGCATATTGATTGGGTTGCCTTATCTAAAAATGAAACGTTAAAATGGTCTGAAAAACTCATTTTAAAATATGTGAATCGTTGGAATATGGAGTTTCTTTCGAAAAATGAAGCGCTTCCATGGTCTACTGAATTAATCAAAGCTATTAGGCGGCCATTTGATAGAAACGCATTATCATACAACAAAGGACTTCCTTGGAATTTCGAATTGATAAACAAATTCAGAGAAAAATGGAATTGGTCGACGCTAATTCAGAACGAATCCATTGCATGGACAAAAGAAATGTTAATCTCTTTTAACCAAATAGATAAGAATTTATCAGATGTTAAGGGCCCAAATCTTTGGACAGACGAGTTTATTTCGAATTATGCCGATCAAATAAATTGGGCGCATTTGACGTATAACCATAATATACATTGGAATAAGAACAGGATCAGAAAGTTTGAAAAGTACTTTAAAACGTTTGAGGATAAAACATCATCACATACCGTTTCACCGTGGAAAGGTATCAGTTCGAATAGCAATGTTCCGTGGAGTATCAATTTTATTGAAACGTATCGTGAGCGCAACTTTTTTAGACGGCAAGGATTGCATTGGGACGCGTTGAGTTTGAACCCTTCCATGAATTGGAATGAGGATGATTTATTAGAAAGATACGCTAAAAATTGGAACTGGACAAATATTGGTCTCAATGAAGGCATTATGTGGGACGAAAAATTGTTTGACACCTACAAATACAGACTGCCATGGATTGCAGGCTCTTTCTCAACTGCATCGATTGCAACAAATAAAAATCTTCCATGGTCTGAAAACTTTATCATGAAGCACAGATCAGAATGGCAATGGTGGTTTTTGTCCATAAATGAAGGCGTACCTTATGATCAAAACCTCATCAAAACATTTGAGAAAGAAATTGTTTGGAGCCAATTATTCCTCAATCGAAATGCTCCTTGGACTCTAGAATTTATCCATGAGCATGAGAAAGAAATTGCTGACTCTTGGATTCATGCACCCAAAAAATTCAAGACGTTTATTTGGAAGCAATTTTTTGAACCATCGATTGATGCGCATTTTTTGGAGGGGTTATTTTCAGCTTTAAGCAATCCTTATCGATTAAGAGCTTTTGCGCCTAGTAAAAACCTAAGTAATGAACAACAACTCCTTTTAGATTTGGGAGATACGATTGGAAATATGAGTTTTGAAAAGGAAACAATCGACAATCCCAGTAGATCACTTGAAGAAATTAAAGATTACTTGCAGCAATTAGTTTACATGACGGCTTTAAGCTCAGACAAAGCTTTAAGAATAAAACACCAGCCTTTATTTGATTTGTACAACCTACTCGATGAAGGAGAAAAAATCCGTTCCAACACGATTTTAAGCGATCTTTACCAGAAATTGGGGGAAATTATCGAAGAAACGCATCATTTTTATGAATATCACAGAGAAGTATTCCAAAAACATCATGAACAAAACGAACAGTTTATGTCAGCAATTCAAGTGGGCATTCATCTGAATCAAGACATGAAATATTATCAAAAATATGTGGAAACTTTCGGGCTTCGCACTTTGGAAATCGTTTCTTTAATGTATTCGTTGGAGAAATTCGATTTCATCAAGACAAAACCTTTCATTCCAACCCATACTTCTCCATTTTAGTATTTAAAGTATTGATTGCCCAACCAATTGCTAAAGCTGTTTGTCGTTTGTTCCCTTGAAAATGTTTCAGGACTTTCTGAATGTGTTCTTTTTCTACATATTCCCAGTTCATTGGCTGATCAATAGGATCTTGAAATACTCTTTTTGGCAGCACATCCACGCTCACTTTTTCGTCATTAAACACATACAATCTGGCAATTAAATTTTCTAATTCGCGAATGTTCCCTGGATAGGTGTAATTGAGCAAGGCTTCCATTGCTT
>CANHJY010000016.1 GCA_947461185.1 Flavobacteriales bacterium | reverse complement strand
TATTTCTTCGTTTGTTTTGGTGCAGAATAATAAGAAATAGCTTGGAAATCAGGTTTTTCATACCCTATTTTCGCCCAATTTGGCTCTTTCATTTCTTGCCAAATTTTTAATGCCTTAAGTCTATAATCTAACAGCCATTCGGGTTCTGATTTTTTTGCAGATATAAATCGAATGATATCTTCATTTAATCCATTCGGTGCTTTGTCCGATTCAATATCAGTAACAAATCCGTATTTATATTCCTGATTTTCTAAGTCTTTAGCCAGTTCATTCTCCGTATATCCCATCGCTCAAAATTCTATAATCCTTATTGTTAAAGAGAAAATGACTCCCCGCATCCGCAAGTTCTTCCCGCATTTGGATTTTGAAAAACAAATCCTTTACCATTCAATCCTCCAGAGAAATCCAAGGTAGTTCCAACCAAATACAAAAAACTTTTTTTGTCAACAACCACACGAATTCCATTGTTTTCAAAAGACTTGTCCTCTGCTTTTTCTTCGTTATCAAATGTGAGCTGATACATCAATCCGCTGCATCCACCTCCTTCAACCCCCACTCTGATGAAGTAACCATCCTTACCTTCATCTTCCATCAAGCGAATGGCCTGTTTTTTAGCATTATCCGTAACTGTTATCATATCGTAAATTAACTATTTTTAATTTAGATTAATTATAAATAAGACTTTTTCAAAGCACAAAAATACCATTTTTAAGGTATTGATACAAATAATTTCAAATTTCATTTCTTGACAGAAAAAACAGCTAATAAAACGATTTATTTTCTTTTCGCAGTAGAATAACAGTCGTGCGTTCATTATCATTAAATTTGCAGAAAAATACATTGCGAATCTTTCGGAATTTAGAAGAAGTAAAAGGACTTAAAAATCCCGTTGTAACCATTGGCACATTCGATGGGGTTCATTTAGGGCATCAAAAAATTATTTCCCAAATTAATGACGAAGCAATAAAAATAGGAGGTGAATCTGTCTTGTTTACATTTTTTCCGCACCCTAGAATGGTTTTGTATCCGGAAAATCACAATTTAAAACTCATTCAAACACAATCTGAAAAATTAGCTAAGCTCGATAAATTGGGTCTACAAAATGTAATTGAAATTCCTTTCACATTTGATTTTTCAAGATTAACAGCGTTGGAATTCGTGAGAAATATATTAGTGAACGCATTAAATGTGAAAACGCTAATTATAGGATATGATCACCAATTCGGTAAAAATAGAGAAGGTACGATTACATTCTTGAAAAGCATTTGCGGGACCTATGATTTTAATGTTATTGAAATTCCGCCTTTAGTTGTTGACGATTTAAATATCAGTTCTACAAAAATCAGAGATGCTATTAAATCTGGAAACATGCTAAAGGCAGCAGCATTTCTAGGGGAAAATTATGCTCTTAATGGAATCGTTGTTCACGGTAAGAAATTGGGGAGAACATTAGGATTTCCTACAGCTAACATTCAGTTAACAGAAAATTATAAACTTGCACCTGGAAGAGGAGTGTATGCTGTTGAAATAGTGATTGATGGCACCCTTCATAATGGAATGGCAAATATTGGACTCAGACCAACAGTGGATGATAGTTTAGACGAAACTATTGAAGTTAATGTGTTTGATTTCAATTCAGATATTTATAATAAAAATGTTACTGTTTTCTTTTATGAGAAAATCAGAGATGAAATAAAGTTCAAAAACAAAGAAGAATTAATCAATCAACTCCATCAGGATGAGAAAGCTGTTCGTGATCTATTTAATCGGGTTTAAGATTTTGAATTTAACCGCTCAAACTGAAGACATCATTGTATACAGTTGGAACGAAATTGCAGGTTGTAATCCTGATACCATTTATGGTTTATCTTTTGAAAAATTAAAACTAGATTCGATCCCTAAAGAACTTTCAGTTTTCAAAAATCTTAAAATATTGAACCTAGGCAAAAACAAATTGGATGAACTTCCTGAATTTGTTGGTGACTTTAAAGATTTGGAAGTTTTAGATTTATCAAAAAATGAATTTTCAATATTCCCACTTCCCATTTGCAAATTAACGAAGCTCAAAAAGTTGATTATCAATCGGAATCTATTCGAGTCCATCCCTGATTGTATCAAATATTGCTCGGAATTGGAAGAGGTTGACTTATGGGACACTCCAATTACCGGTTTGCCGGAAGGATTTTATTCACTTTCCAAACTGAATGTTTTAGACTTAACCGGATTGCGTTTCGGACCAACCTTCCAAGAAAATTTATTAACTAAGTTTCCGCATACAAAAATTTCAATGGAACCACCATGCAATTGTATGAAGTAAAATTAAAAGGTTTACAAATGATGAATTATAACAAACTGCTTTGGAGCTATAAATTAAAGATTCTTTTTATTTTTCTTGCTTGCTTAACAACATTAAATGCGCAGCAAACACCGCAATACAGTCAATATTTGCGGAATCAATTCATGGTGAATCCGGGGGCTGCGGGAATTTATGATTTCACAGATGTAACGATGAGTGGAAGATGGCAATGGGCAGGATTTGGAGATGAACCTAGAACAGCCTTTTTATCGGTTACCGCTCCCTTATCTAGGACGAAAAAAATACCATATAATCCTGCATTAAGAATTAGTAATGGTCCTGTTCGAAATCCTGAAATAAAAACAGGTAAGATAAAACATGCAATTGGAGGAACTTTAGTTGCTGACCAATATGGTGCATTCAGAAAATTACAATTTTCTGGAACTTATGCTATTCATCTTCCAATTACGAAGACATACAATATGTCTTTTGGAACCCGAATTGGGCTTTCAAATAATACTTTTCTTGCGGATAAAGCGCAGGTTCTTAATATTGTTGATCCAGGTCAAGGATATACGGACAACACTTATGATAATTTTGTTCAAGATCAGTCTAGCAAGTTTATTTTGGATATCGGTGCAGGACTATATTTTTATTCAAACCGTTCTTTTTTCGGGATTTCCGCAGATCAGTTAACAAAAGATTTTATCGAATTTGGAACAGGCACAGCAAATTTCAATAATCAAATTCACTTCATGACTACAGGAGGATATAAGATACCATTAAATGAAAACCTAAGTCTAACACCCGCAGTTTTATTGAAATACATGAAGCCTGCACCAATAACAATCGATGCCTCACTTCAATTGGAATATAAAGAATGGCTTTGGACTGGTCTCACTTACCGTCATAAGGATGCAATTGTTGGAATGTTGGGATTGAATATTAATCAACGATTTAAATTTGGTTATTCTTACGATTTTTCTTTATCCAGATTTAAAGATGTGAGTGCAGGAGGTCACGAGATTGTTTTAGGAATAATGTTAGGTAGGTAATCGGATTGAAGAAATTATGAAAAAAATTATTAAGACCATTTTTGTTAGTCTATTTGCGTTTTATTCATCGGGTCAATTTTGGGATATTTCTAACCCGATTAAATTGCCAGGAACAGTAAATACAGCATATGCTGAAGAAAGTATCCCTGTGTTTTCCAAAGACAGCAGTATTTTATATTTCGTGAGAACTTATGACCCAAATGCTGTTGGTGGTGAAATGGATCAGGATATTTGGTTCAGTAGAAAAGATGCTAAAGGGAATTATGGTAATTGCGAACCACTTAATGATTTGAATAATAAATATCATAATGCTGTATTAGGATTGGGTTCATATGGGACCAGTATGTATGTATTGAATTCATATGAAGGAAAGAAAGATTACGTTAAAGGACTATCCAATTCAAAAAAGGAAAATAGCAAATGGACTTCTCCTGTTGAAATAAATATTCCTAGTTTAGATATCGAGGGTGAATATTATGGTTTTCATGTGAACGAAAATGAAGATGTAATTATCATTTCCTATTTAGGTCCAAATAGCAAAGGTGAAGAAGATTTGTATGTGAGCTTAAAGCAAAATGGTAATTGGTCTACCCCTATTCATATGGGAAATGAACTTAACTCATCTGGTTACGAAATATCTCCATTTTTAGGTAAAACTCAGGACACCTTATTTTTCTCCTCAAATGGTTTTGGAGGTCAAGGAGATGCCGATATATTTTATGCCGTGCGCCAAGGAAGTTCCTGGACTTCTTGGAGTAAGCCAGTGAATTTGGGTGCAAAAATTAACTCTTCAAAGTTTGATGCCTATTTTAGCCATACGGGAAGCACTCTGTATTGGTCGTCAAACAGGGAAAGTGAAAGAAGTGACATTTATATGGCCAAAGCATTAACTCCTCCGCCGATTGCTATCAGTTGCGCTGGAAAAGACGTTTCTGTATTCAATGGTAATGATGGTTCATTATCATCAATAATAGAAGGAGGTGTTGAACCTATTTCAATTCTTTGGTCGAATGGTGCGAGTGATTTAAATCCTAAAAACATTGTTGCAGGAACCTATACTGTTACGGCGACAGATGCCATAGGACAGCAGGCCACCTGCCAAACTACCATCATTCAACCCGAATTAGTTGTTAATCAAAAAATAGTTTTACCAGAAGTGAGGTATATTTTCAATCAGTGGACGTTTGTAATTGATTCCTCTATCAATTCAAAAGATTCATTAGAATTCCTTTATAATGAATTAGTTCGAAATCCAAATATTGTAATTGAATTGAATTCACACACTGATTCACGAGGTAGTAATTTATCTAACCAAAAACTATCTGAAAACAGAGCGCGTGCCTGCTACAAATATTTGGTTGAACAAAAAGGAATTGATCCTAGAAGAATTATCCCTATTGGAAAAGGTGAATTATTACCAAGGCAGGTTTACTTGAAAGATTATATCTACATGGTCAATCCTCCATCAGACATGACAAATGTTAAGGTTATTACATTAACGGAATCGTATATTAATCAGTTTCAAACAACCAACAAAGAACTATTTAAACAATTGCATCAGTTGAATAGGAGAACGGAATGTACAATTATCAGTACTGAATTTAATCCAACTACGGCGCCTGACGCGAATAAATCCTTTTTGAATTTTGTATCCTACCCTTATTAATTAAAGCGTATCGCTTTTATTGGATTGATTCGGGTTATAACAATGCTAGGAATAATCAATGCCGTAACACAAACAACTAAGGTGCCGAGGTTCAGTAAAAGCCAGTGTGAAAAATCCAAATCAATAGGAACTTTATCCAAATAATACACTTCAGGATTTAAACTGAAAATTCCAAAATATTGTTGTAAAGCGCAAATTCCTAAACCAATCAAATTTCCCCAGAACAAACCCCTTAAAATTAAAAAAGCAGATTGAATTAAAAATATTTTTCTTATTTCCCAATTACTTGCACCCATTGCTTTCAGTATACCAATAAAATTAGTTTTGACAAGAATCAATACGAGCAAAGCTGAGCCCATATTTATAATCCCAATCAGCAACATCAGCAATAGTATAATTGCAACATTCACATCTAAAAATCCCAACCATAAAAAAACATCTTTTTGTGTATCGAGAATACTATGAACACGCAGACTTTCTTCGTTTTCGGTAGGAATAAGCTCCAATTTCTTTTTAACAGAATTTACAATTGTCGGCAACTCATTCCAATTGTCTACTGAAACTTCAAAGCCACCTACATAATTATGGCTACTTCCCTTACCAAATATCATTTCAATAGTAAGAACTTTGCCATTACCTTCAATTGTATATTTCATGCCATCATCAGAAAGGTAGGTGCGATCTAATTCCCCTAGATCATTCAGCTTGAAACTGCAAGCTGCATTTTTATCGCCAGTCAGAGCAATTTTCAAATATGCTGTATCTGGAATACTATTCTTTTTCTCAATTTCTTTTGGATTGCGCTGATAATCTGAGGCTATTAATCGAATAGTCGTATCGCCTTTTGGACAATATTCAAATCCTGAATAAGTGTCATAACCTTCACCCCAATCAAATCGATAATTACCATTACCGCCTAAAACCTCTCCACGAATTATCAAATTTCCGTTACTTAAGGTGTCATCAATAACGATACTTGCTTTTACACCCCAATCATTTAATTCTTGAATCAATTTAATGTCGCACAATGCAATTTTTTTATCCAGTTCTTCAAGGCCTGTTTCGTAAATACCAACTATTTTAAAAATCCTCTTAACCGGTTCTTCTTTAACAAAGAAAGCTCGCACTGTTCCGTTTAACTTTAAGTTTAAATCCAATGCTATCTTTCTAGAAATGAGCACCTCATCCGATATACTATCTGCATTATACTTTGGAAGCCTTCCTTCTTTAAGATGGTGCTTAAAAAAACTCAAATCATAGGATTTATCGATCCCTTTCATCATTGCGCCATGTATCTCCTGGTGCTCATAGATGGTATCTTTACCATTTTTAAGTTTTGCAGTACGTTCAATTTTATTCGACTGGAAAATGACAGGTTTGTATGCAACGTATTGAACATCCTTGATGCCTTTATCTTTTTCTAGCGAAGGGAAAAAGGCTTGATTTTTTAATATAGGCTCCGATTCATATATACTGTTGTCGCCAGCATTCATGATATAAATATGAGAGCCGAAACCGGTTACTTTATCGCTAACTTCTCTTTTGAAACCAGTAACAACAGCTATTGTAAGCAAGTTTACAACAATAGCCAGTGTAATACTTATAACTGAAATACGAACGATAGGTCGAGAAACTTTCTTACCTTTCACCTCGCTTTTAAGTATTCTTTTCGCTATGAAGTATGCAAATGACAAACGCCCAGTTATTCTTGCGCTAAAGTACGCAAAGCTTTTTTTCCTTAAAAGTATTTTATTGGTTTTAATTCCTTCATGTGGTGTTGAACGATACAGAGATGTTGGTACAGATGAGACAAAAATTGTTGAAGAAAAAAAAGAGGAATTCAAAGAGGCCGCTTATGAAATAAAACCAATTAACCACGGACTCAAAAAACCTATATTGGGAATAGACCGTCTTCATCTTTTTAATGATTCACTTATCAATAAAAGAATTGCGGTCGTTAGCAATCAAACTTCAAAAGTAGGCGAAGTTCATTTAGTGGATACGCTTTTAGCTTTAAATCTGGATGTGAAAAAAGTCTTTGCTCCTGAACATGGTTTTCGCGGAGATGCTGATGCTGGAGAAAAATTTCACAATACCATTGATGAAAAAACAGGATTACCACTAATCAGCTTATACGGTTCTAATAAGAAACCTTTGGCGAGTCAACTTCAGGATGTGGATATCGTTATTTATGACATTCAAGATGTTGGGGTTCGATTTTACACGTATATATCGACACTTCATTATGTTATGGAGGCTTGCGCAGAAAATGGAAAACAATTGGTTGTACTTGATAGACCAAATCCTAATGGACATTATATTGACGGACCAATTTTAGAAACTAAACACAAATCCTTTGTTGGCATGCATCCTGTTCCAATTGTATATGGCATGACTATAGGAGAATACGCAATGATGGTGAATGGCGAAAGATGGTTAAAGGATAGCTTAACTTGTAAACTTTGGGTTATTCCTTGTAAAAACTATACCCATAAAACCAAGTACAATCTACCGATTCCTCCATCTCCAAATTTAAGATCCGAAACAGCTATCACGCTCTATCCAAGTTTATGTTTATTCGAGGCAACTAGTGTAAGTGTAGGAAGAGGTACAGATAGCCCTTTTGAAATATATGGTCATCCTAAATTCCCTCAATCTGAATTTTCATTTACACCAACCTCAACAGCGGGAGCAAAAAATCCTTTATATGAGAACAAATTATGCAATGGCTTTGATTTGAAAAAATCAATAAATAAAAGAAAGTATGAAATCAATTTGAATTATTTAATACATGCTAAAGAATTACTAGGCGATACAACTTCATTCATTAATCAAACGGCCTTTTTTAATCAATTAGCTGGTACTGATAAATTGAAAGAACAGTTACTTTCAGGATGGTCAGCGAAAGAAATTCGTTCCACATGGGAAGTAGGCATTGAAGAATTCAAAAAAATAAGACAGAAGTATTTGCTCTACGAGTAATTATAACTCCTTCCTGGATTCAAAAACTTTGTTCTTCAATCCTTCCATATAACTTTCAATTTTATTTTGGAGTACTTTATCTGAAACAGCAAGAATTCGTGCAGCCAAAATCCCTGCATTTTGCGCACCATTTAATGCAACAGTAGCTACAGGAATACCATTTGGCATTTGCAAAATTGATAAGACACTATCCCAACCATCAATCGAGTTGGAAGACTTAATAGGAACTCCAATAACTGGAAGAGGTGTAATACTCGCTGTCATTCCAGGCAAATGCGCTGCTCCGCCAGCACCTGCAATAATCACTTTGATACCACGCAAATGAGCTGACTTTGCATATTCAAACATGAGCTCAGGTGTTCTGTGAGCTGATACTACATCTACCTCGCATGCAATTTCAAATTCCTTCAAAATATCTACTGCTGCTTGCATTATTGGAAGATCAGATTTACTTCCCATTATAATTCCAACCAAAGCCATTTCTAAAAGTTTAAACAAATTTAAATAAACCTCACGAGTTCTCTGAATTTTATTTTTCATTCAAAATTTTGCAGGAAATAAAATCATTCCTAATGAACGCTACAGTCATTTCACGGAAAATTATAGGCTGTTTTTTACTTCGGCATTAGTTTAAACATTGAAAATTCATCGAGTATTAATTTAAAATGCATTAACAATGAGTAGAATTACAATTGCCGTATTATTCATGTTTAGTTTTCATAACCTTTTAGAAGCGCAATCAACAGCCTGTGCAGATCTAAATGGATATGTTGCTTCAAAGAATGTCGGCGGGACAAGTTATTACAATCTTCAAAATGGTAATGAAGAAAAGGCAGCACAAACCTATTTTTATTCGGGACCAGGGAAGCTAAGCCAAGTTCGTGTGTATGGAAATTTCCCATCATCGGGAGGTGTACCACTCCGAATTAGCGTCTATCAAATTGATGCCAACAAACGACCAACAACACAGTTGGCTTTTGCTGACGCGATATTTTGGGCAGCTGATAATTCAACAGGCTACATTACCGTATCATTGCCGAATGGAGGAACGGTTCTGAATGGCAATTTTGCAATTGGTATAGCTATTCGCAATGCCTGGCCATACGGAAATCTTTTCCAGTTAAAATATACAGGCGACGGAGAAGGGCTCGGAGCCGATTTAGCAAGTTTAGCGGGGACATCTACCGGTAACAACTGGACATCAGCTATGAACACCTTCGGGAAAAATGGGGATTTTTATGTCGTACCAAGAATGACAAGCATCTTAAACAGTGATTTTGATATGAGTTCTAATTGCATTAATGTGGGAGGAACCGTTTCAATGACCAATAATTCTGCTTTGTCAAAGGATTCTATGTTTAATAGATTAGGCCTAAACAATTACATGGGAACTTCTCAATATTTCACATGGAATTTTGGTGATGGTTCCCCGGCTGTATATACTGAAAATGCAAGCCATCAATACAACAATGCAGGAACTTATACTGTAACTTTAACCTCAACATTAGTTGGTTGGGAAGGAACTTGCACCAGTGTTCACACCGCGCAGTTATCTGTTGGACTCAACGCCAGCGCATCATCCATTCAAAACAACTTATGTTTCGGGGGTGAAAATGGAAGTTTCGTTGCTACAGGAACAGGCGGAACACCACCTTATGAATTCAGTATCAGCAATCCATCTTATCAAACAGTAACATCATTTTCTGGTTTAGCGGCAGGAACATATACGTTATCTGTTCGCGATAATTTGGGATGTATTAAAACAAATGCTGTAACTATTAATCAACCGGTATCCATGACATTCTCTACCTTAAATGCAACGCTGGCTACTTGTGGTGGTTCTGACGGCATTATTAGCGCAGTTGCAGCAGGAGGAAATGGAACAATTCAGTACCAGCTCAATTCAGGTAGTTTTCAAACTTCTGGAACTTTTACAGGATTAGCCTCAGGGGTTTACACCATTACCGCAAAAGATGCTAATGGTTGCTTGAAATCCTCTAGTATCGCTGTAAACAATCAAAGTTCCCCTGTTTTGAATCAACAAAGTCTCACAAATAGCAGTTGCAATGGCGGAAGCAATGGAACAATTCAAGTTCTTGGAACTGGGGGCACAGGTGTTTTACAATATTCAATAAACAACGGAGCGACCTATCAAACCAGTGGATTATTCTCTGCATTGGCTGCAGGAAACTATCATATTACGGTAAAGGATGCATCCAATTGTAAGTCCTCTCAAACCTATCTTATTTCAGAACCAATTGCAATTGAAACACATGCTATTTCGAATAAACCATCTTGTTTTGGGCAGAGTAATGGATCAATTGCTGTTACATCAGCAAGCGGTGGTACAGGTACTTTAACATACAGTTTGAACAACGTAAATTATCAATCCGGACAAACCTTTTTGGGACTACAAGCCGGATCATATACTGTTTATACAAAAGATGCTGCTGCATGTGTTCAACAATTACCTGTAACTATAAGTCAACCGTCATCATTAGCATTAGGTTATGTGGTTAATGCTGCACAATGTAATAATTCTGGCGATGGATCTTTACAAGTTAATGCATCTGGTGGAACAATGCCTTATGAATACAGCATCGGAGGTGGAAATTTTCAACCTGTTTCGAGTTTCAATTATCTAAATGGTGCCACTTACGATTTAACCGTTCGTGATGCCAATGGATGCACCGCAACAACAGCTGTTTTAATTAACCAACCCACTGCGATTGCACCAACTGCGACAGCAACAAACTCTACCTGTGGAAATAACAATGGATCTTTGTTAATCATTGGATCAGGTGGGTCTGGAACTGGATACCAATACAGTTTAGATGGATTAACATTTAATTCAACGGGTTCATTTAACAACCTAATGGCAGGGAATTACTATATAACTGTAAAAGATGGGGCTAACTGTAAAACTGTTATTTCCAAAACTATTTATGATGCCAACGGACCAACAATTGGGCAAGTTAGCAATACAAATATTGGCTGCTACAATGGCAACGATGGAAGTATCACCATCAATGGTGTTACAGGAGGAACAGGTACACTTCAATACAGTCTAAATGGGGTAATCTGGACGAGTAGCAATACATTTACAGGATTAAGTGCTGGCGTATACGGTGTTTACGTGCGTGATGTAAATGGATGTATCGGAACACAAACTGTAACGCTTGCTCAACCAAGTCCTTTTACAATTACCAATACAGTTGTGAATGCCAGTTGTCATTTTGCAAATAATGGAAGCTTAACTGTTTTCGCCGCTGGTGGATCCGGAACTTTGGCATACAGCATTGACAATGGAATGACGTATCAGTCAAGTAATACCTTTTCAAATCTCACCGCTGGAGCATACAATATCATCGTTCGAGATGCAGGAAGTTGTACAGGAGAAATAAGTGCCATAGTGAATCAACCTGCGCAAATATTTTTTAATACCGGAATACTTAATGTAAGTTGCCATGATGCAAATGACGGAGCAATAACGGTTTATGCATATGGGGGAACCGGCGCATTGAATTATAGCATAAATGGAACGACCTATCAAATTTCAAATACTTTCGAAAATCTTGACGGTGGCAATTATTTAATCTATGTCAAAGACGCTAATGGCTGCGTTAAGCAAAATACCATAACAGTTACAGAACCTGCATTATTGGTTTTAAACTCTATAGTATCTGACGTTTCATGTCATGGCGGAAACAATGGTGTTATTGATCTTTCTACAAGCGGAGGTGTTGGAGGAAATGCTTTTGACTGGTCGAACAATGCAACAAGCGAAGATATTTTCAGTCTTGAAGCAGGAACTTATTCGGTTGTAGTTGAAGATAACAATGGATGTGTGACTTCTGGAGCATACACCGTTACTGAACCTCTCGAGCCACTGATTTTGAATGCTGTAATTGTTCATACCACCTCAAATTCAGGTGAAATTGATGCCACAATAAATGGTGGAACAAGTCCATATGCTTACAGTTGGTCCAACGGCAGTACTGTCCTGGATTTGGTTGACTTATCACCGGGAACGTATACGCTAACCATTACAGATGCCAATGATTGTGTTGTTTCTGAATCATTTACAGTTGAAAATGTTTCTTCACTTGATGAAAATGATGAAGACATTACGGTTAATTTATACCCAAATCCGACAATGAATAATTTGAATTTAACAACGAATAAGGGAATAATTGAATCGATAGCAATTGTAGATGTCTTCGGTAAAACAATTGAAGTTTTAAAAGTTGATAGCGACACTTTTGAATATAATGTCAATCATCTCAATCAGGGAACTTATTTCATAAAAGTTACTGTTGATGGCAAAACCTTGCAAAAACGATTTACAGTATTACAATAACATCGCAAATTATATTAAAAAAGGGCAATTTTAAATTGCCCTTTTTTAATATAATAAAATTGGTAATAGTTTATTAGAGTGTTCCTCTTTTTGCTTGTTCACGTTCTATTGATTCAAACAAGGCTTTAAAATTTCCAGCACCAAAACCTTTAGCACCCATTCTTTGAATGATTTCAAAGAATAAAGTAGGACGATCCTCAACAGGTTTAGTAAAAATCTGAAGCAAATATCCTTCTTCATCCGCATCAACAAGAATTGCCAATTTTTCAAGTTCAGCAATATCTTCATGCATCATCGACATGTGTTCGCCAAGACGCGCGGGGATTGCCTCATAATATGCTTTTGGTGGAGCAGAAAGAAACTCTACGCCTCTTGCTCTCAATTGTTTTACTGTTTCAATAATATCATCAGTTGCTACAGCAATATGTTGAACACCTGGACTTTCATAAAAATCTAGATATTCTTCAATTTGAGATCTTTTCTTTCCTTCGGCAGGTTCATTAATAGGGAATTTAATTCTGCCGTTTCCATTACTCATTACTTTGGACATTAAAGCAGAATATTCTGTATGGATTTGCTTATCATCGAAAGACAAAAAGTTTACAAAACCCATTACATCTTCATACCATTTAACCCAAGTGTTCATTTCTCCCCAACCGACATTGCCAACCATGTGATCGATAAATTTCAGCCCTACAGGGGTTGGATTGTAATCTGATTCCCATTTTTGAAAGCCAGGTAAAAATAATCCGTCGTAATTTTTGCGTTCTACGAAAACATGCACTGTTTCTCCGTAAGTGTATATGCCAGAACGAACAACTTGACCATTTTCGTCCTCCTCAATAGTTGGTTCCATGAAAGATTTCGCGCCACGCTTGGTTGTTTCCTCCCATGCCTTCGTTGCATCCTCAACCCACAATGCAACTACTTTTACTCCATCACCATGTTTTTTAACATGCTCACCAATTGGTGAATCACTTTTTAAAGCTGTTGTTAGAACCAGTTTGATTTTATCTTCCTTGAGGACATAAGATACCCGATCTTTCATCCCCGTTTCTAATCCTGCATAAGCATAAGATTGAAAACCAAAAGCAGTTTTATAAAAATGCGCTGATTGCTTGGCATTACCAACATAAAACTCAACATAATCAGTGCCTAGAAGCGGTAAAAAATCTTGTGCTCCTTCGAAAATTTTTTCTAATCCGTATTCAACGTTTTTTATTTCTTTGCTCATTCTATAAATTTTAATCGTGTAACCATGATTTATAATAATCTGAAACCTCAATATTCATGGCGTTTGTGGTAAGTTGAAGAGGTCTAAATGTGTCAACCATTACGGCTAGTTCTTCTGTTTCCGTTTTACCAATACTTCGTTCATAAGCCCCTGGATGTGGACCATGAGGAATACCTGCGGGATGCAAAGTTATCTGTCCTTTTTCAACATTATTTCGGCTCATGAAATCTCCGTCCACATAATACAAAACCTCATCTGAATCAATATTGCTATGGTTGTATGGGGCAGGAATGGATTGTGGGTGGTAATCATATAGTCTCGGTACAAATGAACACAAGACAAATCCAGAAGTCTCAAAAGTTTGATGAACAGGTGGTGGTTGATGCACGCGTCCTGTTATGGGTTCAAAATCGTGAATCGAAAATGCATAAGGATAATTAAATCCATCCCAGCCAACAACATCAAATGGATGCGTTCCGTATATGTAATCATAGAGAACGTCTTGTTTTTTAATTTTCACTAAAAAATCGCCGACTTCATTTTGCGGATCTAATTCATGAGGTG
>CANHJY010000015.1 GCA_947461185.1 Flavobacteriales bacterium | reverse complement strand
TTCAGTCCTTTGCTCTACCAACTGAGCTAAGGTACCAGCCGTAATTGGACGACAAAGATAATAACTTAATCCTTACTCGAAAAAAAAGTTCTCATTTTTTTACAAAATGTAAATGTATCTTTGTTTCCATGCAACAAAATGTTCCATTTCTTGCCATTGATTGTGGAAATACACAAATTAAAATTGGGGTGTTTCTAAATGGGGAAATTGTGAAGCTTTTGCGATTGCAACCAGAAGAAATAGATGTTGCAAAAAGATTAGCGGAAGACTACCCAATTGCCGCTGCTGCCATGGTATCCGTTGCGAAAAAAGAAATAACCTCAAAAATTCATGAAATATTCCCGGAGATATTAACGATTTCTAGCTCTTCGGTTCTTCCTTATAAAATGGGCTACGAAACACCCAATTCCTTAGGTTTAGATCGAATGTGTAATGCTGCTGCGCTCTATTCAAAGCCATTTAAAGGTTACAAGGTAGCTATCGATATTGGTACCTGTGTGAAATTTGATGTTTTAGATGATCAAAATAATTATTTGGGAGGATCAATTAGTCCAGGTATTGGTCTTAGATACCAATCATTAAATGATTATACAGCTCAACTTCCCTTGCTGAATGAAAAAGGTCAATTACCTCTTATAGGAAAGAATACTATTGCATGTATGCAGTCAGGTGTTATCAATGGAATTAAAGCCGAGATTGATCAGTTTATTGCTAAATTTGAACAAGAATATCACGACTTAACCTTTTTTGTGACAGGAGGTGATGCAAACAGTTTTGATTTCGCAGGAAAAAATAACATCTTTGTGGACGAAAATTTGACCCTCAAAGGGTTGGAAATAATTTATTCGCTCAATGCATAGCAAGTTACTATTGATTTTTACTTTAATATTTTCGTTTCACGGAAAATCACAATTGACCTCCAATTCTCCATTTACAGCATATGGTTTTGGAGAAAGAGGTAGCGATATGCTTGCTCCTTTTACTGGCATGGGATCTTGTGGTTTAACATATTTCGATTCTACTGTTTTCAATCCACACAATCCAGCAACCTATAACACGCTAGGTCAAGGACAACCATTATTTACAATAGGATTGAATACAAAAATCAATCAGTTTGATCAAGGAGAGCAATCATCGTTTCGTACAACGGCTTATCCTGACCCATTTGCATTAGCCTTTACTTTGAAAAAGCATTTTGGCTTAGCTATTGGCTTGCGGCCATATACTCAAAAGGGCTACGAAATTGTAGATACTTCTGTCGTTGGTTCTGATTCGATAGAGTACCGTTATTTAGGAAAAGGAAATGTTAACAATGTATTTCTTGGGTTAAGCAGTAACCTTTTAAAACTTGAAAATACTATTCTTTCCGTTGGTGCGAATTTGGGTTATCTTTTCGGAACCACGAATAATGAACGCAATAGTCGACTGCTTGACAATACACCTTTGGATGGTGGTGTTTCTTGGAATACATTAAGAGTGAGTTCATTGCACTATGAATTTGGGGCCTATTTCAAACAAAGTTTTAATGCCAAACATCATTTAACAGTTGCTGCTGTTTACGAACCGATGCAAAAAATAAATGCAACCAATGATTCTTATTTGTTTTATGGTATAATTGGTGACCCGGAACAATATGATACTTTAGTACAAAATACAGGAGTAGAAGGTTCTTTGAGGATGCCATCCAGAATGCAATTAGGTTTCGCATACACTTTTTGGTTTAATGACAAACGTAAGAATAACAGTTCAAGAAACTCAGAGCTTGCATTTCATGCTAATTATTCAAGTACTGACTGGTCTGAGTTTGAAAGTAGTTTTGAAAATTCCCCTTTTAGCCTGGTTTCAACTAAATTGTCCTTCGGTTTTCAATATACCCCTGAAAGAAAGTTCCTTGAAAATGCAGTTTCCTCAAAGTTTTATGAAAAAATACACTACCGTGCTGGTGCATATCAATCGCTTCTGCCTTATACCATTTCAAATTCTCAATTAAAAGATCAAGGTTTTACTTTCGGTATTGGTTTACCTATTATTACGCAAAACACCCTGTCATCCATAAATTTTGGGATTTCAGTGGGACAACGTAAAACAGAAATCCAAAATGCCTTGAATGAAAAATATCTTGGTATTCAGTTGGGAATTAGTATTGCACCATCGGTGTACGAAAGGTGGTTCCGGAAAATAAAATTGGATTAATGAGCCTTTTTCGGGTTTTAATATGAAAATTTCGATAATTTTTGGAAAATGGTTCCTACGAATTAGTGGAGCATATCTTATTTTTTTATGCGCATCTTGTGTGAACGATTTAGCTACAATTCAAAAAATCACCTACGACCCAAAGTCCCCAGATGAGGTTACAAAAAATATGCATGTGTTGTACTTAGATTCTGGCTATGCTAAAATTGAATTATTCGCAAACTATGCAGAAACATTTCATAAACCTGAAGAGTTGACCAAGCTCAAGGATGGTTTGAAAGTTAATTTCTTTAAGGAAGACGGTGAAATCGTGTCAACTTTGACAGCGCTTTATGGTGAGGTAAATATGCAGAAAGGAGAGATTTTCGTCAGAGATTCGGTACAATTGTTTAATCATGCTAAAAAACAACGTATGGATACTGAACAGTTGAATTGGAATAAAAAAGACAGTTCAGTTTTTACCAACTCAGGGGTAATAGTGAGTTCACCTAAAGGGACTTTATACGGTCAAGGAATAAGAACAAAACAAGACTTTTCGACTTACACTTTTATAAAGCCATATGGAACTGTTGTTCTTGAAGATGGAGACCTAGACTAAAACATTTCTGTATCTTTGATAAAAAATGTCGAGATGAAATAGCGGAGTAAAGCAATTTGGGCACATTTAACGATAAACTTAATCTTGAATTTATACCTTATAGTGCCGTCGATGGTTGAAGCAAAGCTAAGTTATAAGACCTCAAAATAAAAAATATGAAAGTTTACAATACCGTAATGCAGTACTTTTGGCTCTTGGCAGCAATAGTGATTTTTGTTGTTACATCTTATATGTGTTTTACCGAAGGAATATATAAATGGGTGTTTTATTACATCTTCGCTGGGATTGCTTTGATGATGTTTTTTCTTAAAAAATGGATGGTTAAAAGAATGGAAAAACACATGGCTTTTTTGGAGCGTCAGCGAAATGAAGATAATTTGTAAAAGAATTTCTTAAAGAGCAAATTTGTAACAAAATTCACTACTCATTTGTCTTATAAATCGTTACCACGTTTTACTAGAAAATATTTGAAGTATTAACCACTTTATGCATAAAAAATCAACTGGAATAATTCTTTTAATTTGTGCTGTATTTCTTACAGTATTTTCTTCTTTTTCACAAAAAAAATTGAGTGGAAAAATAACTGATGAACAAGGAATTGGAATTCCGTTTGTCAAAATTTATCTAAAAAATGATCCAGACCAAAGGACGGTTACTGATGCAAATGGGCATTATGAAATGAATTTGATGCCATCTGAGTACTTTTTAGTTTTAAGTGCAAATGGGTATTATGAAAGGGAAGCCTATGTGGCCATTAACGATAAGGATGAGATAAAGGACTTGCAAATGTTTGCTGTTTCAATAAATGAATTGCAAGGCGTTGAAATCACAGCCAAGAAGTCCAATCCCGGTCGTGAAATTATGCTGAAAGTGGTCGAGAAAAGAGATCAGATGAATCCATGGCAATATGCACATGCAGTAGATGTTTACATTAAAGCAACGGAGAAATTAGATCGCGAAGAAAAACCTGAAAAGGAAGGAAAAGGTAAAAAAAAGGATGATGAAGTTCTTGATCCTAATGGAATCGTTGATCCTTTCGATGAAGAACGTAAAAAGCAAACGGAATTGGCCAATAATATGAATTTGGTTGAAGTTCAATTGGAGCGAGATTATTCTCCTCCTGCAAATGTTAAAGAAACTAGAAATGCCTACGAAAAAAGGGGTAATGACCAATATTTATACTATACTACAACAGTAAAGTCAAATTTTAATTTTTTTGAAAATCTGTTGCATTTGGACGACTTACATCAATCGCCGGTAAGTTCTCCAATTTCGGGACCTGGAATACTGTCATACAAGTACAGGCTTGAGGAGCAATATGAAGAGAATGGTCATAAAATCCACAAAATTAAGATCATTCCACGATTAACGGCGACAACTACTTTGGAAGGATATATTTGGGTCGTAGATTCTCTTTGGCTAGTTCAAAAGCTTGAACTCACCATGAATAAAGGTAATTTATTAATTTACGACTACTTTACTATTCGTCAAACCTTTGATCATCAAGGGGATACATTGTGTATTTTGAAAAAACAAGAACTAGATTATGGCGTAAAATACAAGAATGAAACTTCCACTTGTTCCACGGTAGCTGACTTTTCTAACTATCAATTTAATAAATCTTACGCTAAAAAATATTTTACAAATGAATTAGCTATAACTGAGCAAGAAGCATATGAAAAAGATTCTTCGTTTTGGAATCAAGCTCGAAAAGTTGAATTAACACCAGAGGAGCGAGCATACATTATTGCTAAAGATAGTATCGAGGATTATCAGAATCGAAAAGAATATTTGGATTCCGTTGATGCCATATTTAATAAAGTTACTGTTCCAAAGGTGCTCTGGTTTGGAATTGATCATCGCAACAGAATAAATAAATCACAATGGTCTATTAGTTCAATTGCGGGTATTTTAAGGCCATTATACATTGCTGGCCCAAGGGTTGCACCAAGTATTTATTATTTTAAAAAATGGCCGAATGAGCGTGCAATTGATTCCTACACTGAAGTTTCCTTGGGAGTGTTAAATAAAGATGTCAAGGGAAGTACATGGTGGCGTTATCGTTATGATCCTTTTCATTTTGGAACCCTAAATTTTGAATTTCTGCATGATTTTGATGTGATTCGAAGTTACGACGCTATCACTCAAATTTATAAACGAGAAAATTTTATTGAAAAAACTTCAGGTTCCATTGGCAATAATTACGAATTGTTTAATGGTTTTTATCTAGATGTCAATTTTGAATACTCCGAACGCAGAAGTATTTCTGATTATGAATTTTTGACGCTTTTTGATAACGATATTCCAAATAATAATCCCGAAGAATTCATTACTTATCAAGCGTTAATTGGTGAGGCAACGATACAATATACACCTTACCAAAAATATATGAGAGAACCATATCGAAAGGTTTTACTTGGTTCTCGTTTCCCTACTTTTTATGCTACCTACGAACGTGGTATCCCCAAACTTTTCGGTAGCGATATAGATCATGAGTATTTGCGCATTGGTATGATGCAAACTTTTAAAATTGGAACGCTAGGTACAACTTCTTATCATGTTACAAGTGGCAAGTTCTTAAGTGCCAAAAATTTACAGTTTGCTGATTTTAAATTTCAAAGAAGAAGTGATCCTATTTGGTTTTCAAACCCATTATATTCTTTTCAAGGTCAAGATTCCTCCCTTCCTTCAAAGGATATTTTTTATGAGATACATTTTGTACATCATGATAATGGAGCTATAATCAGTAAGATCCCTTTTATGAAAAAAACGGGAATTGGATTGGTAATGGGTGCTGGTGCATTGTATGTTAAAGAATTTGATTGGCAGCATTATGAGCTGTTTGCAGGACTAGAAAGGAATTTTAAGTTTTCACGCCGCAGACTTCGCGTTGGTTTGTATGGTGTTATTTCGGATGGAAATCAATTTGCGCCTAAAGTAGATTATAAAGTGTCTTTTGCCTTGCTCTCGGATCGCGATATGAAGTGGAACTTCTGAGGCTTTGTTCATTCATTTGAACCACTTATTTTTCTATATTTGTTTAATTATTTTTATGCATGTACGGAAAAATTAAGCAACATCTTCAGGATGAACTCAAAGGCATTCAAGAAGCAGGAATATTTAAAAGAGAGCGCATAATTACAACTCCTCAAGGTGCTAGGGTTAAAGTTAGCACAGGTGAAGAGGTGGTGATCATGTGTGCGAATAATTATCTTGGCTTATCTTCTCATCCCGAAGTTGTTCAAGCGGCGAAGGATGCCCTAGATACACATGGATATGGAATGTCTTCCGTACGTTTTATCTGTGGAACACAAGATATTCACAAAGAATTAGAGTCAAAAATCGCGAATTTCTATGGCACAGAGGATACCATACTTTATGCCGCGGCATTTGATGCAAATGGAGGCGTTTTTGAACCTTTATTTACTGAAGAGGATGCCATCATTTCCGATGAATTGAATCATGCGTCGATTATAGATGGAATTCGCTTATGCAAAGCACAACGATACCGTTACAAACATTCAGATATGAATGATTTGGAAGAACAACTCAAGAAAGCTCAAGCGCAGCGATTTAAAATAATTGTTACTGATGGTGTTTTCTCCATGGACGGTGACATTGCAAAAATGAATGAAATCTGTGATTTAGCAGATAAATATGATGCTTTGGTAATGACGGATGAATGTCATTCTGCCGGTTTTATCGGAAAGACAGGAAGAGGTGTTCCTGAATTCCATAATTGTATGGATAGGGTAGATATCATTACAGGTACGCTAGGAAAAGCTTTAGGAGGTGCAATGGGAGGTTATACAACCGGTAAAAAAGAAATCATTGAACTCTTAAGACAAAGATCAAGACCTTACTTGTTTTCTAATTCACTTTCGCCTGCAATTGTGGGTGCTTCAAATAAGGTTTTTGAAATTTTAAGCGCAACAACCGAATTGCGAGACAAATTGGAAAGTAACACAAAGTATTTTAAAGAAAAAATTATTGCTGCTGGATTTGATATCAAACCAGGAGATTCGCCAATTGTCCCAATCATGCTATATGATGCTGCACTATCCCAGCAATTTGCGGATGAACTCTTAAAAGAAGGGGTTTATGCTATTGGGTTTTTCTATCCTGTTGTTGCAAAAGGTCAAGCAAGAATAAGAACTCAAATCTCTGCAGCACATTCAATCGCGGATTTAGATCAAGCAATTGCTGCATTTATTAAAGTAGGTAAAGCATTAAAAGTAATTTAGATTCTTTGAAAATTCGAAATAAAATATCAATAAGTTTAATTCTATTTACAGTTGGAATATTAGTGGCTCAGCTTTTTGTTGAGCAAGTAACGATTTATTCTAAATTAAGTAAAGAAGTTGAAGAGCTGACCGATTTAACTTCGGATTTAGATGATAGTGAAAATAATTCTGAGGAAGGATCAGAGGAGAATGTCCTCGAGGGTGATGATCAATTACTATTAGACGCTTGTCTCAAATTGTATTTATTTAATACCATTTCTGAAAATAAAATCCATATGGATGGTTCAGAAAAAATCTATTCGATTACATCAGAAATATTTGAAAATCCCCCGGAATTCGAAGTTTGATTTTGTTCAATCTTTTAATTTCAATTCAATGCATTTTAAATTTTTAAAAGAGGATTTTTCCTCTAGTCTCGTTGTTTTTTTAGTTGCGCTGCCACTTTGTTTAGGAGTGGGACAGGCTTCAACTGATGTTGAAGGAATCAATGGAATTCCGATATCTGGACTTCTTGCAGGCGTAATAGGTGGTATCCTTGTCGGCTTTTTGAGTGGTAGTAGAATTGGGGTTTCAGGTCCAGCAGCAGGGCTTATTACCATCATTATCACCGCGCTAATTACGCTTAAAAGTTATGAAGGCTTTTTAGTTGCGATTATTTTTGCAGGAATACTTCAAATTATTGCCGGGTTTTTTAAACTTGGGATTTTGGCCAACTATTTTCCATCATCAGTAATTAAGGGAATGTTAGCGGCCATCGGGATAACGCTAATTTTAAAAGAAATACCGCATGCGGTTGGTTATGATAAGGATTTTTTTGGCGACGAGTCCTTCTTTCAGATGGATGGGGAAAACACATTTTCAGAACTTTTTAGAGCTTTAGACGCTTTGCATGCAGGCGCAATAGTTTTATGCATATTATCTATGGTTATTCTCATCGTTTTTGATAAACCAGTAGTGAAGAAAATAAAATTATTTAAAATCCTTCCAGGGGCTTTATTTGTAGTGGCAATTGGAATAGGACTTAATTTGATTTTCCCCTTAATTAATCCAGAAATGGAAATAACAGGTAAACATCTTGTTCAAATTCCAGTTGCATCCACTTTTGAGGAATTTAAATCGATGTTATATTTCCCAGATTTTTCCTTTTTATCCAATCCTCAGATTTATATTGTTGGCGCCACAATTGCACTCGTTGCAAGCTTAGAAACCTTACTCAGTGTTGAGGCAACAGATAAATTGGATCCAGAAAAACATCACACACCTAAGAATCAAGAATTGAAAGCCCAAGGAGTCGGGAATATTGTAAGTGGTTTTTTGGGAGGGCTTCCTATTACGCAGGTGATAGTTCGAAGTTCTGCAAATGTAAATGCAGGTGCAAAAACCAAACTTTCCTCGGTTATACACGGTCTTTGGTTAGCCTTGGCTATTTTAGTGATTCCGGGAGTTTTAAATTTAATTCCATTGTCAGTTCTTGCTGCTATTCTCATTTTAGTAGGATATAAATTGGCGAAAATCGAATTATTTAGATCGCAATGGAAACTGGGATATGAGCAGTTCGTACCGTTTATGAGCACCATTGTAGGGGTACTGTTTACTGATCTTTTAAAAGGTATTGCCATTGGGATGGTAATCTCAATATTCTATATTTTAAGAAAGAATTACAGAAACAATTATCAACTTCAACAACCCGCAAACGAAGACAAAAATGCTATTCAAATCGTTCTTTCTGAGGAAGTTTCCTTTCTCAACAAGGGAAGCATTTTGGAGACACTTACAGCAATTCCTAATGGAAGCCATGTAACAATTGATGGCAGTAAATCCCGGGAAATTGATTTTGATGTTCTAGAGGTTATTCAAGAATTTAAACAATTTACTGCGCCAGAGCGCAACATCAATCTTATTACAATAAACATTCCGCAGGTTACTTTAACAGGTGGGCATTAAAATAAAAGAAAATGGAAAAATATTATAGTCAGTTATTAGAGAATAACAAGAAATGGGTCGAAAAAAACTTGGAGAAAGACCCACAATTTTTTAATCGCTTGGCGGATGGACAACAGCCACCTGTGCTTTGGATAGGTTGTTCAGACAGTCGAGTACCTGCGAATGAAATTATTGGTGCAGCTCCCGGTGAAGTATTCGTCCACCGAAATATTGCCAATATGGTGATACATTCGGATATGTCAATGCTAAGTGTATTAGATTACGCTGTAAATGTTTTAAAAGTAAGGCATGTAATCATATGTGGACATTACGGTTGCGGTGGCGTTCAAGCAGCAATGACCAATAAACATTTTGGCTTGATTGATAACTGGATTCGTCACATAAAAGATGTTTATCGATTCCATCATGAGGAGTTGAATGCCATTCAAGATGAAAAACAGCGATTTAATCGTTTCGTTGAACTCAACGTTGTGGAACAAGTTTATGATGTCGCTAAAACATCAATAGTTCAATCTGCATGGGAAAGTGGTCAACAGTTGCATATTCATGGATGGGTATATGATGTTAAAGATGGTTTAATTAATGACATGAAAATCACCATCAAGAATAACGATACATTAACTGAAGTATACCAATTGGACTTATAATCTTTAAATTTACTCATGATTGAGTGGTTAGAAGATTTGGAATTGGAATTGTCCAAAAATGCGGATAAATCTAGAGCAATAGCTCAGATGGCCTATATGAAAAATCATTTCGATTTCTTTGGAATTGCATCATCAACTCGAAAGAATCTTGCGACGCTTTGGATTAAAAAATACAATCTTAAAGCTTTAGGAGGAATAGAAAAGAGAAACTTGATCTTGGCATTATTTCAAATGGAGCAACGTGAATTTCATTACATTGCCATAGATTTTCTAAATAGTTTTAAAACTTCTGAAATTGAGATTGAGGATGGTGATTTTTTGGAAACCCTGATAACGTCCAATTCATGGTGGGATTCCGTGGATAGTATTGCGTCGAACTATTTGGGGAAATACGTTAAAAAATTTCCAGCAGAAGGATTTAAATTAATGGAGCAATGGGCTAATTCTGAAAATTTGTGGTTGATGCGTTCAACACTGATTTTTCAATTGAAATACGGTAATCTGACAGATTTTGATTTTTTAAAAAAACGGATTTACCAATTTAGAATGGTCAACGAATTTTTTATCCAAAAAGCTATTGGTTGGAGTTTGCGTCAATATTCTAAGTTTAATAAGGATAGCGTAAAGCATTTTTTAACAGAAGTAGAATTAAGCAATCTTGCAAGAAGAGAGGCGGCTAAGTATTTGTGATTTCAACTCGAATGCTTACATTTAAGAAAGCATAAATTGAGACTTCATGGCATTGATTATTACTTGTAGAGAACATACTCCAATTATTGGTGAAGACTGTTGGTTAGCTCCTAATTCGACTATTGTTGGAGATGTAGAAATGGGCAACGAATGTTCTGTGTGGTTTAATGCAGTAGTTCGTGGTGATGTGAACAGCATTCGAATTGGTAATCGGGTCAATATTCAGGATGGAGCGGTTCTGCATTGTACCTACGAACGAACACAACTACATATAGGTAACAATGTTTCAATCGGTCACAATGCCTTGGTTCATGGTTGTAAAATTGATGATAATGTTCTTATTGGAATGGGTGCAATAGTGATGGATAATTGTATAATTGATTCTAATTGTATTGTTGCTGCAGGCGCAGTGGTTCTAGAAGGTACACATATAGAATCATGGAGTATATATGCCGGAATTCCAGCGAAGAAAGTTAAGACATTGAGTCCAGCGCTTTTTGAAGGCGAGGTGCAACGTATTGCAAATAATTATTTGAAGTATGCCGGATGGTTTAAATAGCTGTATTTGAAGGACATTGAAACATATGATGATTGTCTTTTTCTAATTGAAAAATTTTATGAACAACTGTTGGTAGATGAAAGAATAAGCCATTTTTTCACAACATTGCCATTAGTTGAACATATACCTAAAGTTGCCGATTTTTGGGCTTTTATTTTAATTGATAAGCCTGGATATACCGGTAATATGATGCAAGCCCATGCAAAATTGCATTTGAAAGGGAAAGATTTTGATCAGTGGTTGAAATTATTTCACGAAACCATCGATAAATACTTTTCAGGCGATAAAGCCAAATTAGCTAAAGAAAGATCAACTTTAATCGCTTGGACGATGCGCGCAAAAATATAAGTTTAAATTTCCTCGACTAAGCTAAATTCAAAAAGATTCGCCAATTTTTCCTTCAGTGTATGACTTACTTTTTGAAAGTCAATTTCCTTTCCTAGCTCTTGTTGCATAGAAGTCACTGCTTTGTCATCTATTCCGCACGGAACAATATGAGAGAAATATTTCAAATTGGTATTCACATTGAATCCAATACCATGCATTGTTACCCAGCGTGAACTCTTTACTCCGAGGGCACATATTTTTCTTGGAGTTGATAGTTGTGCATCTATCCAAACACCTGTTAGTCCATCAACTCGACCCGCATCAATTCCAAAATCTGCTAAGGTCAAAATAACAGCCTCTTCGAGAAAACGCATGTATTTATGAATATCTGTAAAAAATTGATCTAAATCAAAAATTGGATAAACTACCAGCTGTCCAGGGCCATGATAGGTGATATCACCACCTCTATTTATTTTGTAGTAGGAAGCCTCATGTTCTTTAAGACCTTCCTGATTTAAAAGTAAATGTTCATCCTTACCACTTTTACCCAATGTAAATACGTGAGGATGCTCACAAATTAAAAGATAATTAAGTGGGTTGTCAATTGCATCATTTTCTCGTATCGCAATTTTTTGGTCGATTATTTTCTTAAACAAGGTTTCTTGGAAATCCCAGGCTTGTTTGTAATCAATCAATCCGAGGTCAATACATTGAACTTTAGGCATGAAGATTTTTTAAATAGCGGCCAATTCTTTTTTCAAGGCTTCAATAACGGTAATATCAACAGCGTCTATTTGTTTAAGGTCTGCAATGTAAAAAGAAGCCCAATCTACTAGGTGAATTAGATATAATGAACGTTCGATACGATTGTTTCCTTTCGCAAAAGCTTCTTTAACAAATGACGTTTTGCCTGAAACAAAAGTTTTGGTGAAAGCAAATCTTGCAGCATTACGTGGATCCAAATCTGAAGAGTTTAAAAATAAAACAGCAAATCGATCATCACCACCTTCCCATCCAAGTAACTCATTATGGTTCATTTCAGGAATTACATGACAAATCGCCAATGTTTTAGAATTTTCATTGAATTGTTGACGCGCGCGTACTGCAACGCCTTCATAAAAAGGGCCAGCATAAATAACACCTACCTTTCCTAATAAAAACGATGCGATTTCTTTTCCTTCTGCCTCAATTTGATTTTGTTCACTCAATAGGAAAGAACTTGCTTGGCGAATATTATCGAGATGATTTGGCGAAATCAATTGGTGTTGAGCCAAAATATTGACCAATTGAATTAGCGAATATGCTAATGCTGCTCGTGGTGGATTTCCTCCTGGTAGCGCGACACATTGATATCCATTGGTTTTACAAAACTCCATCAATTTTCCTCCTGAACAAACACCTATTATATGCGCACCTTTTTGATGCGCTTCTTCCAAAGATGAAAGCGTTTCTTCAGTATTACCCGAATATGAGGAACATACAACCAATGAATTGGCGTTTACAAAATGGGGAATACCATAATCACTGTGCAGAATTATAGGTACTGGTATTTCATCTATAACCCACTGAGAAGCAATTTTACCTCCAATACCTGAACCTCCCATTCCACAAATAACTACTTGATGGATAGGGTTTTTCGGAGTTGAAAATTTAGCTTTAGCAGCAATTTCAAGTGACTCTAGTATTTGTTGCGGAAACGCTTTAATCAGTTTGTCCATAGATATAATTTTACGATTACAAATATAAGCATAGGCAATCATGATTTTACTTCATTTCATGGATTCAACATTAACTTTTACTTAAAAAATTATAATGAATGTTTTTTAACATACTTTCCTATTACTTTTGATAAAAAAAATAATGAAGGCCAAAAAAGCATCAGAGACTTTGTCAATATCTACAAAAGTTGTCCTTCCTAACGACACCAATACACTTGGTAATTTATTTGGCGGGCAGCTTCTAGCTTGGATGGATGTTATTGCGAGTGTTTCTGCTCACAGACATTCCAAACGCGTTGTAGTAACTGCATCTGTAAATAATGTCTCTTTCCAAAAACCGATTAATCATGCCTCAATCGTTACCTTAGAAGCAAAGGTGTCGCGTGCGTTTAATTCCTCAATGGAGATTTTTGTTGATGTTTTTGTTGAAGATCAAGTTACGGGTCAACGTGAAAAATGTAATGAAGCAATCTATACTTTTGTTGCAGTGGATCAAAATGGAAATCCAATTCAAGTTCCGGAGCTTATTCCAGAAACACCCGAAGAACTCGATCGTTACGAGGGCGCATTAAGAAGAAAACAACTTAGTCTTATTCTTGCTGGAAAAATGAAACCAAGTGAGGCAACAGAGCTAAAAAAACTTTTTGAAATCAAAGATTAATCCGATCAATTAGATCTTGATAAATGGCCTTTGTGTCCTGTAAATTCATGCAATTAAAATGACCTTTAGGACAATTCTGATAACCTATTTTAGAGCAAGGACGACATGACAAATTGTTTACCTCGTGTATACTTAATTTTTCCGAAGATTCAGGAAGATAAGGATACATACCTAAATCAGGAATTGTATTTCCCCAAACACTTACAATTTGTCGATTGAAGCAGGCAGCAATATGCATCATTCCAGTATCTCCTGTCAGTAGAACCTTGGCTTTACTAACGATACATGCGGATTGCATCAAGGTATATTCTCCACAGGTCAGATGAATATTTTTTTCAGGTAACAAAGTGATGAGCTCTTTTCCTTTAACAAGATCTTCTTTTCCTCCTAACAGAACAATGGGAACATCTATTTTCGATAATATTTTCGAAAGTGTTACAGTTGGAATTTGTTTAGTTTGAAATTGTGCGCCTAGAGCAACGGCAATAAATTTATTTTTTTCGATTCCAAATATCGCTTTGACGTTAATTTCATCCTCTTGTTTATAAAACAATTCACTTGGTAAATTATCATTCTTAACGCCCAAAGCTTTTACCGTCTCAAAATATCTGTCAACAATATGTTTTTTGGGTAATTTATTGATTTTCAAGTTGACCAATATCCATTTCTTGAAATTTAATTTGGGGAAAGAAAAACATTTTACGCTAAGCTTAAATTTCAATTGCAATGTTCTAAGGTTGTGATGCAGATCTATTAGGTAATCGTATTGTTCATTCTTAAGCTCAGTCAATACTTCATTGATATTTTTTTCAATAGCATAAACACGACTTAAGTGAGGATTAGCTTCCAAAAGTGGAAGAAAATTCTTTTTAGTTAAATAATGAATTTCAGCTCCCGCAATCTGTTTTTTTAGTGCACGGATTATAGGGGTTGTTAAAACGATATCACCAATAGAGCTAAAACGTACAATTAGTATCTTCACATTTCAAAGTTAGGGATTTGAAAATTACCTACGTGCATTAGTTTTCCAGACCTCAATATATTCGTTTGAATTTCGTGGGTTAAGGGTTCTAAGCAGTCGGTCAAGAAAACTTGGATTGGCTTGAAAATGTAATTCCATTTTGGGATAAATCTTCTTATAAGAGGAG
>CANHJY010000014.1 GCA_947461185.1 Flavobacteriales bacterium | reverse complement strand
TTTTGCAAATAACCCTCCACGTGATGATCTAGCATTTTCGCTTCAGGTTTTCGTAAACAGTATATGGCGGTACCGTCTTGTAATTTTGTTTTTGTCATATTAATTGAGCTACCTAAAGTTAGAATATAATTTTCTCATTTGAGAATAAAAATGCCTTTATTTAGATTCAATTTCGCAGTTTTCTAGTGTTGTTCTTGACAATGTCAAGTATTTTATCAATTACCCTTTGTTTTTTGGAAAATATATCAAACCTAGATTAAGAATAAATTTTCATTATAAAAAGAATTAAAGCGGAAGCTATGCATCAACTGCTTATATTAAAATTCTTTTACCTGAAGTTGATTATTAGGTTGTTAATCAAAGTATTATACGGTTTAACACTATTGATTTAAGCTTTTAGAATTACTTTTCAGGGTAAAGTAGCAATCAAATTAATTATTTCGTGAAATAGCCTTTGAGGGTTATTCCTACACCAAATAATGTCAATGCACGATTAACAAGGTTCTTGGTTAATTTTAAAATTCGATTTTTTGAAATGCGTTTTCTAAGTTTTTCGTCTGAAGATACTTCCGAAATTATTGCTTCGCTACCGTTATTTTTAGAAGTCCTTAGCCTGGTCAAACTAATTCCTGTGGTAAGAACTTTATTCGTTTTAAAGTTATTATTGGAGAGCAAATACTTCAGCGATTTTCTTGTATAATAGGATAAATGCTCTGGATAACAGATAATATTGTATTTTTCTTTGAGTTGGTACCTCAAGTATGAATTGAAATTTGGAGTAGTAATATAAAATAAACCACCTCTTCGAAGGAATTTATAAATACTTTTTATTTCTTCTTGAGGGTTGTTAATATGCTCTAAAACCTCGAAAGAGGTAACGACATCGAAATAATTGGACTCAAATGCGTTTTCGGTTAATGCACCTGAATGCATTTTAATACCTTCATTATTACATAAATCTAGAGCTGTTGAAGAATATTCAGTGCCATAAACAACCCAACCTCTTTTTTTTGCTTCTTGAAGAAACCAACCTCTTCCACATCCTACATCCAATATTCTATTGTGCTTTCTGTATTTCTCGAATTCATCAAGTAAGAGATTGTAGCTCTTAATCGTAAGTGGGGATAAATAAGCATCTTCACTGTATGAATATTGAGCGTAATAATCAGTTAACTCCTGTTCACTAGGAATTTTTTCCATGAAAATGAATTTACATGAAGTGCATTTCAATAAACCGTGAGCATTATAAAAAGGTTGATATTGATCAACGTATGTAGATGAACATATTAAGCAGCTTTTGTTAACTTGCATTATTGATCGAATAAGGTAATAGTACGCTAATTTTAAGCAATTTATAAATTTTTTAATTATTAAAATTGAATTTTAGAATTATTTATTTTCGAATTGTAAGAATCGAGAATTAATCAATTTTAGAAGAATTTCGTTATTTTTTAATTTGAGTACATTTATTAAAAAAAATATTACTGAATTAGTAAACTAATGGCCACATTTTTATGATTCTTTAAGTCAATTGAATGCAGATATTATTGTTATTAATTTATGCATAGAGCGTAATGTGAAATATGTCTAACATTAAATTTTATATGATGTCCGTAGTTAGAAATAATTTTGTTAAAATTTCGAGATTTTTTATAGTTTTTGCGCTATCAATTTATTCTTTTGGTCAAAATGTAGGTAATGAGAAATTGAAGGCTATGCTTATAGTTGGATATCAAGAGGACGGTACTCAAAAAGCTATAGATAAAATAGAGGCCATATCTCAACTTTTTGAAGAAAATGGAATAGAAGTATTCGAATTTTACAATGAAAAGGCTAATTGGGAAGAAATTGTAAAAGTTGCTCCTGAATGTAGTTTTATGGTCTACTGTGGTCATGGTAGCAATCTCGGTGAAAATGGAAATGCAGGTGGATTGGTTATCAATTCATTTGTTTCAACTGAAGAGATTCAGAATCAGTTAAGGTTAAAAGATAACGCAATAGTCATTTTTCAATCGGTATGCAATGGGGCGGGTTCATCGGCTGATGATGATGGCGATATTGGCGCAATTGAAGCCAAAAACCGTGTTTATAATTACGCTTATCCATTTTTCGAAATAGGTGCAGCGGTATATTATGCAAATAATTATGATGGAGGATGTAAATCTTTTCTTAAATACTTTCTTGAAGGCGAAACAGTGAAAAGTTGTTTTGAGAAAAGTATTTATCATTTTAATACAGTTGAATTTGATGAATCATTTGATGGATTTTTTGGAAAGAAAATTAGCGTAGCTAGTTCCATACCTATGGGTAAGACCACCAGAACCACCTATATAAATGGTGTTAAAAAAGTAGAACAAATTCCCTCCAGTAAAAGCTATGATATCGCATTTGCAGGTTCTCCTGAGGTATTAATTTCATCATTACTTACAAATAAATAATGCTGTTGAACTGTTACTTTATTCAATAATTTTTAAATTTAGTTTAAAAAATGAAAGTTATGAAAAGTGTTGTTTTACTTGTTATGCTATTATTTGGCGGGCGAAGCGGTTATTCTCAATGTATTTACAGTGTAGATTACAAATCAGATGCTGATATTAAGGTATATGTAGCTAGCTATAAGTCAGATGCCGATTTGATTGTATATAAGTGTAGCTATAAGTCGGATGCTTCGGGTAATGATGGTTTATGGTATTTCGTTGACTATAAGTCAGATGCGAAGAAAAAAATCTATTTTGTTGATTATAAGTCTGATGCAGATATTATTATTTATTTCTCTGAATATAAATCAGATGCAGGATGGAAAAATACTTCTAAGAAATATTTAATGTATTAATGGCTATCATTCTTAAAAATTAAAAGCGCAGCATTATCAATGCTGCGTTTTGTTATAATCCAGTTTAAAGTTTATTATTTCAAATCGAAGCGATCAAGGTTCATAACCTTTACCCATGCGTCAATAAAATCATTTATAAATTTTTCGTTTGCATCTTCACTAGCATAAACCTCGGAAATTGCTCTCAACTCAGAATGTGAGCCGAAAATTAAATCTGCTCGAGATGCTGTCCAAACAACCGATCCAGATGCTCTTGATTTACCTTCAAAAATTTCCATTTCATCATCAATTGCTGACCACTCAACTTCCATGCTTAATAGATTCTTGAGAAAATCATTTGATAGCTGTGGTTGTTCGTTAGATAGTAAACCAAGTTTAGAATTGTCCCAGTTCGCATGCATGGAGCGCATACCTGCTAGGAGGACTGTCATTTCAGGTGCGGTAAGTTCTAAGAGTTGTGCTTTATCGACTAATAATTCTTCAGTTGAAATAGAATAACTAGTTTTCAAATAATTTCTGAATCCATCTGCCATAGGTTCCAAAAATCCCATGCTATTGATATCCGTTTGCTCCTGTGTTGCATCCATTCTACCCGGAGTAAAGGGAACTTCAATATCGAAACCTTCATTTTTTGCTGCATTTTCTACACCAACACATCCTGCTAAAACAATTAAGTCAGCCATTGAAATTCTTTTTCCTTTTTTTGCTTGTAGATTGAATTCCTTTTGAATTAACTCGAGTTTATTTATGATAGTATTAAGGTTTTCTGGATTATTAACTTCCCAACTCCTTTGAGGTTCCAGACAAATTCTTGCACCATTAGCACCGCCACGTCTATCTGAACTTCTAAAAGTAGACGCAGATGCCCAAGCAGTTGTAACCATCTCTGTAATTGTAAGTCCAGATTCGTTAATTCGGTTCTTGATTTTTACAATATCTTTTTGATTAACAACTGGATGATTTAATGCAGGAATGGGATCTTGCCAAATAAATTGTTCTTGAGGTAATTCAGGACCTATGTATGTTGAACTAGGCCCCATATCTCTGTGTGTTAATTTAAACCAAGCTTTACCAAAAGCAATAGTAAAGGCTTCAGGATTGTCCAAAAAGTTTCTTGAAATTTTTTCATATTCTGGATCAAATCTTAGTGATAAGTCAGTGGTTAACATTGTAGGAAGATGGAGCGTGCTTTTATCAAAAGCATCTGGAATTGAAGTTTTAGCATTTTTCGCAACCCATTGATTCGCTCCAGCAGGACTTTTAGTAAGTTCCCACTCATTATTAAATAGAATATCAAAATATTCGTGGCCCCAAGTTGTTGGAGTTGAAGTCCAAGTCACTTCAAGACCTGATGTAATTGCATCTTTTCCTTTCCCTTCACCATAATTACTTTTCCATCCAAAGCCTTGTTCTTCAATTGATGAAGCTTCTGGATTTTCGCCGACATGAGATGCTGGACCCGCTCCGTGGGTTTTTCCGAATGAATGGCCACCAGCAATTAATGCAACTGTTTCCTCATCATTCATTCCCATTCGACCAAAGGTTTCTCTTATATCAATGGCTGCAGCTAAAGGATCAGGATTCCCATTGGGACCTTCCGGATTAACATAAATAAGCCCCATTTGTACTGCAGCTAGGGGATTTTCCAAAGTTCTTCCTTCGCTGTAACGCTTATCATCAAGCCATTTAGTTTCTGATCCCCAGTAAACATGTGATTCGGGTTCCCAAACATCTTCTCTGCCACCTGCGAATCCTATCGTAGGGAAACCCATTGATTCTAAAGCGACATTACCCGTTAGAATCATTAAATCTGCCCATGATATTTGTTGACCATATTTTTGTTTAATAGGCCAGAGTAACCTTCTTGCTTTATCCAGATTGGCATTGTCTGGCCAGCTATTTAATGGAGCAAATCTTTGTTGTCCTGCTCTTGATCCTCCTCGGCCATCGCCAGTTCTATATGTACCTGCACTATGCCAAGCCATTCTAATGAATAGAGGGCCATAATGACCAAAATCTGCCGGCCACCAATCTTGAGATTGTGTCATTAGTGCTTCAAGATCTTTTTTTAATCCAGCATAATCAAGATTTGAAAATGCTGTGGCATAGTCAAAATCTGCTCCTAAAGGATTTGATAATTCTGAGTTTTGTCTTAATATACTTAGGTCCAGTTGATTTGGCCACCAATCCCTATTCGTTCTACCAGCTAAGTTACTTTGAGTAGATTGGAGACGCAACTCATTTTCCATTGAAACTTTTTGAATTTCTGATGCAGAATTGAGCGTGGTTTTTTGTTTTTCAGAGCCGAAACCAAATGGGCAGCTCAACATTTTTTCTCCTGACTCTTGGGCAAAAGCATTTATACTTGAAACAAGTAAAGAAATGGTAAATAATTTATTCATGGCGATTATAATTTGAAATCTTGATTCAAATTTACAATTGCATGTGAACTGCATGAATAGTTTTCGTCAATACATTGATTGAAATTATTGATAAAAGAATAGAGTTAAACAGCAGAGCGTTATACTTTTTTGTAAAGGCGTTGTTTCGACCTCTAATTGAAATATTCCAAAGTGTACAAATACATTCTCAAAATATCAGTAGATGTTAGGGTTTCAGATTCTGTTACTTCGTCTGTTGTTTGAAACCAACCGTCTATACCATAAGTTGTTTCATATGTGTGTGAGCGTAATTTTTCAAAATCTTTAAGAGTAATTTTCGCTTTCTTCACTTTTTTCTTGTTTTTATCATAAGCCGTAATGATGAGTGTAACCTTTGGTTTGACCTTTGAATACGTGTTGTTGGCTAAAGTTACAGAAACTCCTCCTGAAGCTTGAACATAGCAATTGATATTAATGTAATAATCGAATTCCCCATATTTTAGTGCTTTTTTATAGGAATTTGAAGGAAGATACATCAAATGTTCAGGAATGGCACCCATGATAAATTTTTCTTCCGGAATTATACTCGTTAAGTTGGCATTTAATCTTTCGCCTACAACTTTTTCACTCATTACAATAATTGTATCAGATAGTGATTTCGGCATTTCTTCAAGGGTTGAAATGTTTAAAATTTGATGGTCCTGATTTTGAATTTTACTTTGAGTAATAAGTTCAGGGTCAATTCTAAACGTAAGGTTATAAATTACTCCAGTTTGTGCATTTATTGATATTGCAGATGAAGCTAAACATAGAAAGATTATTAATTTTTTCATAATTAGATGATTGACTTTAAACGAAGTTAACATTATTGATTTACTATCACTTATTAACAATAGATTTTGGTTGATTATTTAGGAATTTCAGGCTTTAATTTAGTGGGCCGTTTTAAATTGAAAAAGTACATTTTCTTTATTCATTATTTTGATGAATAATATTCCAGAACTTTTATCGTTTATATTAATTTGTATCTCTTGACTGTTTAAAGAATGATTAAAGTCAATACTTTGACCAAGTAAATTAGTTATCACAAGACTGCAATTGGAAAGGTCGATTGAATCAGATTTAAATACCAGCAGTTTTTCATTAGGATTGTAGCTCCAAGTAATGTCTTCACTTTCCAAATTTCCTATTGTTGTCAAACAATTGGGTTCACTTCCAATACTTTCTGAGAAAACACCTTGATTCGCACTCCAATTGAACCAGTTTCCACCAGTGTTGCTCAGCCAGTCGTTAAGATTGAAGTTATTGTCTCCGCTTTCTGTGCCTGGTATTTTACATATTTTCAAAGCTTGATTATTGTGAGACCATGTTAATGGCATTGCACTATTGCAAATTTCTGGAGTTGGGTTAGGAATTTCACAGTTAACCTGAACGAAGTAGGCAAAATCATCATATTGCGGATAACCACCATAAACTTTAGCTATACCATTATTGTCAATACAAACAGCAGTATATTCATCACAAGCGATTGCTTTTGGTTGAATATTGTAATCGTTATAAATTCTTGACATAAAAGCCATTAATCGGCCTTTTCTATCAGGATTATCGAAATGTGTATCTGTTATGGTGTTTTGTAGTTTAGTGTTGTTAATGAAAGCTATAGAATCAACCGTCATGGATGAGTTGTATGGATCTTGTAGAGCATTTGTAGAACTTATCGTTCCATTTTGCGCTGAGAAATAATAATCACCCATTATAGCCATACCTGCGCTCGTTCCGCCAATTGCAATGTTTCGTTCAGATATAGCGATGTTGATTAAACTATCTATTGGTGTATTGCGCCAATAACTAATGTATGTCCATTGATTTCCTCCAGCAAACCAAATGGCTTCTGCTTTTTGAATCCTTTCATGAATATAGTTTTCATTGCTCGCTGCCGCATTGTTACATACAATTGTTTCTACTGAATTAATGTTGACACCGAGTGTATTGTACATGTAGTTGTTGTAGCCATCAGCACCGCTTGTTCTCAATATAAGTACGTCCCCTCCATTAGCTTTTTCCAAAAACCACTTCATGGCATTGTCGTCTTCTGAAGCACCTCCCATTAAGCAAACACCACCAATTGCTTGAGTAGTCATGTCTTGCTGGTTTCCAGTGAAGTAGGAAGTGAAGTTTTGAGCCATTAGCGATATAATGGAAAGAAAAACACAAGTTAATTGTAATATTATTTTCATGCTTAATAAACTAAATATATTTATGCGAACCATCGCATCTTGGCATTTTTTTCGAAAGGCCACAAGTACAATCTTGAATTCCTTTCCCCAGTAAAATGCGATCCATCATTTTGTGAATGCGATCCAATCTGGTTTGGCTTTGTTTTGCGCCCTTAAAAAACAATAAATAACCTCTTTTTTTTCCAGGACTTAAGGCATCGAATGCCTCTTTGAATGTCGAGTTTTCTTTAAAAGCTGCAGTTAATTCTTTTGGTAATTCTATTGGAGTGTTTTGAGGAACCAACTTCAACCCTTTTTTTTCTATTGCTATAGCTTCAAAAATATAAGTTCTGATATCATCTTCTAAAGAAAGGATATCTTCATGAGATTTGAACTTAAATATTTTAGAATGCTGAGAATTTTCTCCTGGAAATTCGAGCAGGTTATTTTGGTCTTTGATTAATGCCCCTTTAAAAAAGCCAATTCCGCAATAGTCTTTAAATACGTGAAGAATCAGAATGTTTTTGCTGTTAAAAGTGAAGCAAGGTGCTTTCCATTTTAACTCTTCATTGAGTTCACAAGAAATACAAATTTTTCTTAAAAGCAATAATTCGGCTTTCCATTTAAGAAGATTTTCGTAATATGTTTCGAGTTGAATTAACAAACTTGTTTTTTGATAAAAGTTTATTCTGGTGTATAACCTAAGTCTAAAGCTTTGTTTACATAAAATTCCACATCTTCTTGATTTCTCGAAACATAACCTGTTGAAATCATCATTCCGCACATGTAGCATCCATAACCGTTATTAAGTTCGCAAGATTTCTCAAAATTTGCAAAAGATTTTTCAAAATCCTCGCTTATTTCCATACCACTCATGTACATTTCACCTAAATTGTTCAGCGCTTCTGTGCTTCCATTATTTGCGGCAATATTAAAATAATATACCGCTTTTTCAACATCTGCGTTCTCATTAGAAAGCGAAACTACGCCGTCCGGAGCTTTTTTAAAGCCATTTCTATATAGGTAGCCTAATACATATTGACAGCCACCATGATTTCCTTTATCCCCAAGTTCCAAGTATTTCATGGCTTCTGCAATATTTGCATCTACCATTTCTCCTGATATGTATATGATGGCTAATTCTTTGGCAGCTTCATAATTTTTCCTCGCAACACAATCTGATAAATACAAAAGATACTTGTCTTTTCCAACCATTTGATAGATGGTATTCGCTGCTTCTGGATGTCCAAGTTCGTATGCCTTCTTGTAGTAAACTATAGCTTGTTCTTCGTTTTTGGTTGTTCCCTCACCTAATCTATATAATTCCCCCGTGGTGTAGGCTCCTTCTACATTGCCGGCATCACCACTTTTTTTATAATATTCCAAGGCTTTAGCTGCATCTTTATTTAGTGGAAAAGGAAATCGATCAGCATAATAGGGGTCAATTGCATAAGCTACGTTTAGCATTCCTTCTGCATTACCTTTATTCGCAGCTTTCAGGCTCTCGTCATACCAAGTTTGATAATTTTCATTATTGTACGCATCAATGGCATTTTCGAGTTCGGTTTGCCCAGGCATTTGTGAAAATACTGAAAGGCTTAAAATATTAAACAAGAAGAAAAAAGAAATTCTTAACATAATTTATAGGTTGATTATTAATGAAATATATTGAGTAGCAACTCGAAATTACAAATAATTAATTAATTTGAAATTATGAATTTGAATGAAATACTTATTTATGAATGCCGAACAATGAATGTTATTTTCTTGAATGTAATTAACAAAAAAATCTTTCAAATTAATCCTTCCTTTTTTTGAGCCTTTCTTCAATTTTTTTAGTTACCAATTGAAATAACAATTTGGCATCTTTTTCATTAAGTTTTTGACCGATTTTCACAACTTTACCCATGTATTCGAATGAAATTCGTTCACCCCCTCTAATCCAAGGAGATGATTCCCAAGCTATTTGAAGCGACCTTTCTTTTGGTATATCTAATGATATTTTTTTAATGTTTTCAAAATAATAGGGTTTTGAACTGCCATAACTTTTTATTGATTTTTTATAAAAAAGGGCAACTTCATCAATTTTCAATAGTTCTTTTCCCCATCTCAACCAAAGAAATGATCGCATGACCCTAATTGCATAATAAAACCAAAATGAAAGGAAAACATATAAGATTATTTTTTCTTGGTTGGAGAGCATCATAGTAAAAATAGACCAAATGACTGTTCCCCCGATTACCATCCACATTGCAACCCAAGCACCCATTATGGCTTGTATCCAAATGCTCGTTTCTGGACGAATTACAATGGTTGTTTTTAGTTTTTCATCCACAAAACTGATTCGATTTCCTATCCACTTCATGAATCAAAATTACCTTAAAATTCTTAATTTTTGAAACAAAAAAAAGGGCGACAAGCGCCCTTAAATTTATTAAATTATGGTTTTTGTTTTATTCAATAACCAAACGTTTCACCAAACTTTCACCATTAACGGTAAGATTTACCAAATAAACACCTGGGTTTAAAGTAGAAGTGTTTAAGGAAATAGTTGAGGAACCATTAAGGTTGCCGTAATTTCTTTCAGCTAATACTTTACCTGACATGTCTAAAATTGACAAACCGATTTCAGCCTCTTGACTCAAATTGATTGATAGCACAGTTGAATTTGTTGCTGGATTAGGCGCAATTGCAAAAATAGCATCAGGTTGGCTCAAATCCATTTCAGCAACATTAGCAACAGTTCCATAAACATAACCATTGTCAACTGCTTCTGGAATTGTTGCTTTTCCAGCATTGTCAATTCCTCCGTTTGGATCGATTAACATACCAATAATATGTATGTTATTTTCATCCCAACCTGCAGGAAGAATGAAAAGGAAATTAACGGTATGCGATTCACCGCTGCTTACGAAAGCAGGAAAGCTATTGGCAAAACCGTTAAATGATGGTAAAATAGCTCTTGCCACGTGGTTATATACCATTTGTGCTGCTGGTACAGGGTTAGGAAGAGATTCAAAACCACCCATTACTCCATTACCACCACCTGCGTAGGCATTCGATTGACTCCATCCTGCACCGGTTCCGGTTACATCATCTTCTGTAAGGACACAAGCTAATTTGTAGTTGTTATCAGCAGCATTTTGGAAATTAGCTGTTACAGATACATACAACATTCTTGTTGCTGGATCCCAAGTAGCACCATTTTGAATCAATGCCCTTGGTGCAGATTGAAGTCTTTGGAAAAATTGATTACCCATTCCTGACGGGTCAACTTCTGAACCTCTATCAACCAAGGCACTAGGATAACCACCAATTAATCCACCAATTGCAGCGTCATAATCTGTAACTGTCATTGGGTCAGCATTATGAACTGCAATTCCAGCCCAGAACTGATCGTATTCTTGTTCGAATAAATCCATATAGACAGCTCCTCTAGGACACCACTGACACCATGTTCCAGTACCTTCTTCACCTACAACCATTTTTCCTAATGCTGGAACAACAGGGTTTATATTAATAGTTGCTGAATTATCAGCAGCAATATCATCTGAGGACGCACCATTAACATTAGAAACTGTAGCGGTTACTGGAAGGTTCCCTGCAGCCAAAACAACTCCATTAAAAGTTACAGGATATGAAGCCAATGAAGCCAGATTGATACCTGTAATATTTTGAGTGATGTTCGATCCGTTATAATTCAATGTTACATCGAATGAATTCAATGCAGTTGTTCCAGCGTTCATTACCGTGATGACTGGATTTACAACTTGGGTAGCAATATTTCCGTCCATATTCAATCCGGATATTGCAGCGTTCGTTGCAGAAATAGTGTAAGGAGTTTGATCAAAACTTACATCATCAACATAAAATTGGCTTCCTTGAAGCGGAAATAAATCTATTGAAGCCAATGAATTGATTCCATTTTCCCAAACACCTATTAATGTTCCATCAACATATGCTTTCCACAAGCCTAAAGTTAAATTAGCTTCAATTTTAAGTGTAAACCATGTTCCTGAGGTATATGATCCAATTGCCAAATCAGGTGTGATTCCATCGTCGATAGAAATCGAATTTCCAGACATATTAACGTTCAATGCCCAAGTTTGACCAATTGTTTGAGAAGCTTGAAAATTGAAATAGGCACTTTTCGTAGCATTAACAAAGAAATCAGATTGGTAAGTAAAAACTCCAGAATTGTAAACTGGTCCGAAATCTAGAACACAATCTTGTGGACCGCCACCGGCTGCCGTTGAATTAAAATAAATTGATTTTGTACCAGAACTTGCTTGTGCCGTTGAAACAATTCCGTCTTCAGCACCACCTTCAGTTCCGCTCCATGTAGTCCATGATGTTGATTGAGGTCCTAAAGCACCAGTGTTGTAGCTTTCAAAGTCATCTGTAAATAATTGGGCATTTGCAACGCTTGACAATGCAACACAACCCAAGAGGTAGTAAATTTTCTTCATAGTATTGGTTAATTATTTGATTGGTAAATGTACAATTTGAAAATGATTCAGAATCGAATTATTTAAAATATCGAAAATCCTGACCGTTTTTAATACCTTTAATGGTTTCGTATATTAACTGAATGGTGTTTTCCACATCTTCTTTCCTAACGGTTTCAACGGTTGTATGCATATAACGCAATGGTAAGGAAATGAGTGCACTCGAAACACCTTCATTGGAATAGGCAAAAGCGTCGGTATCTGTTCCTGTTGAGCGCGAGGCAGCTGCTCTTTGGAATGGAATTTTAGATTTTTCAGCTGTTTCTATTATTTGCTTCAATAAATTATTCTGAACAGCGGGTCCATAGGTCAAAACCGGTCCATCTCCTGATTTCAAATCGCCATTTTCAATTTTGTCAACCATTGGGGTATGCGTATCATGACAAACATCAGTTATAATTGCAACATCCGGTTTGATGCGATGTGCAATCATTTCAGCCCCCCTTAATCCAATTTCTTCCTGAACAGAATTAACAATATATAATCCAAATGGTAATTTATCTTTATTCTCTTTAAGCAGACGAGCCACTTCAGCAATCATGAATCCACCCATTCTATTATCGAGAGCTCTACCGACGTATCGATTTTTATTTAAAATCATAAATTCATCTTCGAAGGTAACAACACATCCCACATGCACGCCTAGTTTTTCGACCGCTTCTTTTGAATCGCAACCGCAATCAAGAAATATGTTTTTTAAACTTGGTGTTTCCTCCTTTTGTTGTCTCATGTGGATTGCTGGCCATCCAAAAATAGCTTTGACTATGCCTTTATCTGTATGAATGTTTACCCTTTTGGAGGGTGCAATCATGTGATCGGAACCGCCATTCCTTCTCAAGTAAATGAAACCGTCTTTAGTGATGTAGTGTACAAACCAAGAAATCTCATCTGCGTGTGCTTCAATGACAACTTTATAATTTTCTTTTGGATTGATAACGCCTACTACTGAGCCGTAATTATCTGTAAAATAGTCATCTATATATGGTTTAAGGTAATTCAGCCAAAGTTTTTGACCTTCAGACTCAAAGCCAGTTGGACTTGGATTATTCAAATATTTTTCTAAAAACTTTTCTGATTGTGAAGTGATGATTTTTTTCATAAAATTGATTTAACGCATTAACGTAATATTTCCTTTAATAATGGCTTCGCCACCGTCAATACAAACTGCTTGTAAATAATAATCATATACATCAGGATCCATTAATTTACCCCTGAAAGTTCCATCCCAACCATAATTTCTGTCTGTTGATTCAAAAACCATTTCTCCCCATCGATCGAAAACTCTGAAAATCATGGATTCAATTAACTGTCCTCTAACGTATAGTACGTCGTTCTCACTATCATTATTAGGAGTAAATGCATTTGGAATATAAATGTAGCTATCCTCACAAATAAAACCGTAAGTATTCACCAAAACAGTATCTGATTTCACGCAAATACCATCTGTCGCGGTTAAGGTAAAAATGGTAGATTGATTTACAATAGCCTGCGTGTTCTGCGAATTTGGATTAGTTAAACCATCAGTTGGGGTCCAAGAATAGTTGAGGTTATCAGGATTTCCGAATAACGTAACACTTGCACCTTCTGGAACTAAATATTCTGATGCAGTTGCTTGAACTGTACCATCAGCAATTTCGCTTACAGCAATGAATAAAGAATCTTCTATAATACATCCATTCGAGGCCGATGCAGTAATGTAAATGAATTGAGAACTATCGGGGACAAAAGTAGCGCTCGTACCTGTGGATGGACTTGTCAGTAGGTTAGATGGACCCCATTCATATGTAAATGAAATAATTGGATTCGTATCTGTCGCACTCGCAAATACGATTTCATCAGCACAAATGGAATCATTAGCAAAGAGTACAAGAGATGAACTAGTAAAAATAATCGTGACACTATCTATTTGTGAACAATAGCCATTTCCGGCTTGAACATAATAGGTAGTACTGCCAGATGGTGTAATATTCAATGTGGAATCTTGAGGATTAACATTAAGTGTGTCAGAGAAATTTAAAGAGCTTGACCAAATAAAATTGTTTGCTGTCCCAAAACTACTTGCTGTAAAAGTCATCGGTACCGGAGAACAAAGCGGTTGCACATCGTTAACTTCCAAAGAAATGGAGTCCAATACGGTAATGGTAATTTGAGCTGTATCAGTTAATAGGCATACACTGTCTGTGACATAAAGAAATATATCATATTCACCGGGTTGGGTATACAAAACCGTAGGATTGAAAATCACCGATGTTGTATCACCATTTCCAAAATCCCATAAATAAGAGTCAGATGCTGTAGAAAAATTATCTAAGGTCACTTCAAAGTCTGTGCATCCCATGGTTTGGTCTGCGGTGAATTCTGCATTTGGAATCAGCTCAAAATCGAATTTGAAAAGAATGTTATTGCAATTAGGACTCAAGTTGTTGTTTGACCAAACATTAGTGGTTGTTGGAAAATCAGAAAAACCACCGCAACCGGCGCAAACGGATTGGTAAACCACACCATTTTTGTCAAATCGTGAAGTACCTCCATCAACATGCTCGGCAGCAGAGGCCCCACCGAGATAGGAAGCATAAAGAATATCTGCAAAATCTCTTTGTAAAACGAAAAGATAAAAATCAAATCCATTCGGGGGATTGGGTAGGAAAGCATTTGAGGTAACAGGCATGCCAGTCATTGGAGTTGATTGCAAAATGTGCGCTCCCCAACCTGAGACATATACATTTCCACATATATCTACTAAAAATGCAGAAGGGGAAATGTTTGGAAATCCCGATCCGTTTCCAAAAACAGTTGAATTTAAAACCGTATTCAAGTTTGGATTTAACTTGGCTATAAATTGTGAACTATTGGGATTGGAATATGCTGCATTAATAATTGGGAAAGTACCATTCGCTGATGTCCCAACTGCAAAAACATTATCATTTCGATCTATTTCAATGAAAAATATCAAATCTATGTTTGCGGTTCCGAGGTATGTTGCAGATAGCACGTTA
>CANHJY010000013.1 GCA_947461185.1 Flavobacteriales bacterium | reverse complement strand
TTTCCTGACAATGAAAATTTAATGAAACCTATTCACCCATTAATTCAAAATTATGATAAGGAATATGTGGAAAATCAATTAAAAGGTCTTGATTTCAAAGATGGTTTTAAAGTTTTGAATAGTGCATTAAAGGAAAAGGGTGAGTTTATACCACCATTGGTAAATATTTACATGAACCTTTCTTCAACAATGAAAACATTTGGAACGGCTGTAAATCCAGATTTTGGAAGTGTTGAAGAAACTGGAATATTAATTACCATTGCCGACATCTTTCAGGAAAAGAAAGAAAGGCATATGAATTTCTAGGTTCTTTGTAATGTTCCTCAAAAAATTGCGTAATAACCCTGTTTGAATTTATTTATGAAAATTTATCTTTCTTCCCTAATTTCTGTTTTTTTCATTTTTCAAGGAATACTTGCCCAAAACTTTAAAGTTGTAGAAAAGTCTAAATTGCCTGTTAAAGAGATGTATTTCGGAAAAGAATCCAAGACAAAAACTAAATACCATGAATTTGAGATCAGTGATTTAATAACGGTTGGCGAATACAAAGTTTTCTTAGAGGCTATGTATAAAGATTCCGGTGAAACCGTCTACAACAAATATGTCCCACAACCAACCTTGAATGAAAAAACAATTATTGATGCGTTTTGGTCAAACATGAACTTTGACAAAGAACCTGCAATTGGCATTACCTGGGAATCTGCGCAAGCTTATTGCAAATGGAGTGAAAAATTACAACAACCAGCGACCAATTATGCTTACCGATTGCCAAATGTATATGAATGGTGCATTTATTCTCACGAAAGTAGTCTGCTTGACTTGAAAAACTATGGTTATTATTCAGAATGGACAATTAATGCTATGGATGAATCACTTTATGAAATTAATCCAAAACAAAATCCAATTAATTCTTTTGAATATGAACACAGTAAAGATGACCCTCAAGTCATGAAAAGAAAAATTGCTTTAGGAAATAACTTTATGGAAAAATTTAAATTTCCATTTGATGCAGCAGTAAGAAGCTACTATGCTGATGAAGGTTACAGAACAATTGGATTTAGAGTTGTGCGAACCCATACTAAAGAAAAATAAACAGCTATGCTAAAGAAAACATTTGCCATAATATTTTTCATGCCTATTATTATTCATGCTCAAAAGTTTGAAGGATTTATTGATGATAAGTTAATCTCTTTTGAAGTAAAAAACAGTCAATTGGATGGAAGTTATACATCATTTCAAAAAACCATAGATAATAAAGGAGAAATATTGTATTGGCCACTGGTAACTGGAAATTTTTCTGAAGGGCAAAGAATTGGTATTTGGACATTAAACGATGAAAAAGGAAATGTCATTTTTGAGAGAATTTATTCCGACCCATTCGAATTTGAACAGATAGTTCCTATACTACCTAACAATGAAGCTATTCAACTCCTCGGCGAACAAGTTTATCATCCTTCAAAAGATTCCAATCAATTTTACAATTATTTTCCTTTGCAAGAAAGAGAGGTTAGTATTATTTCCCGCGTATGGAGAGAGTTACCTCCAGAAAAAAACACCGAATTGGTGAACCAAAATATTTTTAATGATATACTTATTGGAATACAAACAGGTAAAATTACCGCCTATAATGATGAGCAATTTCGGGGCATTACACCAAGCGAAACATTCAAAGACCTTTCCAACCTAGAATTGGTTAGTTTTAGAATTAAAGAAGACTTTTTTATCGACAATACAAGACAAATGAGCGAAACCAGAATCTTAGGTCTTTGTCCAGTTGTTAAAAAAAGTAAGGATGCAGAACCCGAAGAATTGTGTTGGCTTTATTATCCGTATGTAAGATCCTTTCTTTCTGAGTACAAAATCGAAAATGATAATCCTAAAATTGAAAATCTTGATGATCTAATATTTTACCGGGAAATAAATGGATCCATATATAAGGACAATCGAATTGATAAGTTGCATGAAGAATTAACAAAAATTCATCCTGCTTTCAACGATTGTTATCTTTTTGAGTTAGAACACGAATATTGGAAGAAAATAACGGGAAACTAAGATTAATAATCGGTTACCAACTGATTTTGCTCCACCATTTTACGCAAATTTATCAATGCATAGCGCATTCTACCTAGCGCAGTATTAATTGAAATATTTTCTCTATCGGCAATTTCCTTGAAAGATAAATCTTCATATAAGCGCATTTTTAAAATTTCACTTTGAGATTCAGGTAAAAATTCAATTAAATGAACCATCTGTTCTTCAAGTTCCCGCTGACACCAATTTTCCTGAACATTTTTATCATCTGATGATAGCGTAGAAAAAATATTAAAGTCATCTCTTTTACTTGAAGCCTCCGAAATCATTCTCACCTTATTGGCTTTTCTAAAATGATCAATAACCAGATTATTTGCAATTCTCAAAGCCCATGGTAAAAACTTACCTTCTTCATTGTAATTACCCAATTTTAAAGTCTTGACAATTTTGACAAAGGTTTCTTGAAATATATCCTCTGCCAATTCCTGATTGCGAATTTTTAAATATATAGCACGATAAATTCTGTCCTTGTGTCTCAACAACAACTCCTCAAATGCTTTCTCATTACCTTCTTGATACAACGTCACCAAAAGACTGTCATCCATACGCTTAGTTACCATAATTTCCTGTTTAAGGTTCTTACTGAATTAAAGCGTAAATTTTGACTATAGGCGCGTTTTTAAATTGATTTGATTGCTAAAATACGTTTTTTGTAATACAAAAACAAAGAAGTGGATTTTTTAACAATTATCCTTTGTACTTAAACATACATAATAAATGAGTGTTTCTATCTTTACAAGGAATTTCATTCATGCAACAATTTATCGACATAAAAGGAGCTCGGGTTCATAATTTAAAGAACTTATCTGTTCAAATCCCTCATGGTAAAATAACTGTCATTACAGGTTTATCTGGATCTGGAAAGTCATCACTTGCATTCGATACCATTTATGCTGAAGGTCAACGCAGATACATTGAAAGTTTGTCTTCTTATGCTCGACAATTCCTTGGAAAGTTAAATAAACCTGAAACAGACTATATTAAAGGACTATCTCCAGCTATTGCCATAGAACAAAAGGTAATTTCAAGTAATCCGAGGTCTACAGTTGGAACGACAACAGAAATTTATGACTACTTAAAACTTTTGTTTGCAAAAGTTGGAAAAACGTATTCACCAATAAGCGGAAAAGAAGTCAAAAAACATGGGGTATCTGATGTATTGGAGCAATTACAAAAATTACCTGAAGGAGAAAAGTTACTGATCGCTTGCCCCATGGTACATTTCGGGAAATACGACACCAAAGCATACATCGAAATGCTTCAAAAGCAGGGTTATCAGCGATTATTAATTGATAACAAAATTGAAAGCATATCTGAATATTCCAATTTCGAAAACCGAATAAGCGCGGATAGTTTACTTATTATTGATCGCATCATCAACAGTACCGAATTAGCTTCTATAAATCGATTTGCAGAATCCATTCAATTGGCTTTCAATGAAGGCAATGGGAATTGCATAATTATAAATGCGACTACCATTGAAAGATATGAATACTCCAATAGATTTGAATTAGATGGAATGGAGTTTCAAATTCCGAATGAACACTTTTTTACATTTAATAATCCTTTTGGGGCATGTAAAGTTTGTGAAGGATATGGATTAGTTATAGGTATTGATGAAAATTTAGTGTTTCCAGATAAAACCTTATCCGTATATGCTGGTGCCATTGCCCCCTGGAAAGGTGATTCAATGAGTGACTATTTGTCTGAATTGGTGTTAAGTGCAAAAAAAATCGATTTTCCAATTCATCGTCCAATCAATGAATTAACAGATGAACAATATAATTTATTGTGGAATGGGAACAACTATTTTACTGGATTGAATGAATTTTTTAAATTTTTGGAGAGTCAAACTTACAAAATTCAATATCGTGTATTACTTTCCAGATACAGAGGAAGAACCGTTTGTTCATCATGCAAAGGAACGAGATTGCGATCAGATACCAACTATGTTAAGATTAATGGAAAATCAATATCGGATATTGTTTTATTGCCAATTGAAGAGAGTTTTGCCTTCTTTGAAAATTTACCATCTGTTGATTTCGAAGAGCGAATATTAAAGCGAATTTTACCGGAAATTTCCAATCGTCTTGGTTTCTTGAAAGATGTTGGTTTAGGTTATTTAACATTGAACAGGACATCCAACACCTTGTCAGGTGGCGAATCACAGCGTATTAATCTCGCAACATCTTTAGGAAGTGCTCTTGTTGGTTCGATTTACATTCTTGATGAGCCATCAATAGGTTTGCATCCAAGAGACACTGATCGTTTGATAAGTGTGCTTGAAAGATTAAAAAAGTTAGGAAATACTGTAATAATTGTTGAACATGAGGAGCGCATTATGCAAATCGCCGATGAAATTTTAGACATCGGACCAAAAGCTGGAATTTATGGCGGAACGGTTGTTTTCCAAGGAAATCATGAGCAACTTAAAAAAGCAAAAAATTGCCTCACTGCAGATTATCTCAATGAAGAAAAAATCATAAAAATCCCTCAAAAAAGAAAGGCTTTAAATTCATTTATTGAAATTAAAAATGCCAATAAAAATAATCTGAAAAATGTTAGCGTTTCCATTCCGCTTCACTGTTTAGTAGGCATATCCGGGGTAAGTGGTTCTGGGAAATCGACCTTAGTTAAAGAAATTACATATAATTTATTGAGAAAAGAACTCGGTCTTATTGGAGATGGAGATAATAGCTCAGCTCAAATTTCTGGTGACTTTAAATCCATAAAAGCCGTTGAACTCATTGACCAAAATCCTATTGGTAAATCATCTCGAAGTAATCCCATAACTTATGTAAAGGCATTTGATGAAATAAGAGAGTTATTTTCTAGACAGCCCTTGGCAAAGGCAAGAAATTACAAACCTGGTTTTTTCTCATTTAATGTGGAGGGCGGAAGATGCGAAATATGTGAAGGAGAGGGTGAAATCACTGTTGGAATGCAGTTTATGGCTGACGTCCATCTTACTTGTGAAACTTGCAATGGTTCGAGATTTAAACAGGAAACACTGGAAGTTACCTACAAAGGAAAAAGTATTTCGGATATTCTTGAAATGGATATTAGCACTGCTTTCGAATTTTTCTGCGATGTTCAAGATAAAATTGCCAATAAAATTACCGATAAAATAAAACCCTTAATCGATGTTGGACTTGGATATTTAAAAGTTGGACAATCTTCCAGCACATTAAGCGGAGGAGAAGCGCAAAGAATTAAACTGGCATCATTCTTATCAAAAGGAAGTCAGGCCGCTCACACCCTATTCATTTTTGACGAACCAACAACGGGATTACATTTTCATGACATAGATAAACTGATGACAGCATTTTATGCATTAATCAACTGTGGGCATTCGATTATTGTAATTGAGCATAATACCGATGTGTTAAAATGTGTTGATTACATTGTGGACATAGGTCCTGAAGGAGGAAAGATGGGCGGTCAGATTGTATTTTCTGGCAGACCCGAAGAATTAATTAAGGATACAAACAATTGGACAGCCAAATATTTAGCGCCAAAATTTAATCGATAAATAAATCTTTTTCTGTCTTAAATAACTCGTTTTCACTTCGTGCTATTACCGCCGAGGCCAAACAATTTCCAAGAACGTTTACAGAGGTTCTACCCATATCCATAAGTGCATCAACGGCAAGAATAACACTTGCGCGTTCTGGATCTAAACCTAAAGATGCTACCGTACTAGCTAAAATAACAAAAGAAGCACCTCTAACACCAGCTACACCTTTACTTGTAAGCATCAAAACCAAACACATTGTAATTTGTTCTGTAATTGACAAATTTACCCCACACATTTGGGCTACAAAAACACTTGCTAGAGAAAGATAAAGTGTGGTTCCATCCAAATTAAAACTGTAACCTGTTGGAATAACAAATCCAGCTATTTTTTTTGGAACGCCAAATTGTTCCATATTTTCTAGCGCTTTAGGCAGAGCCGCCTCGCTGCTTGCAGTGGCAAATGCCAAGGTAACAGGTTCAGTAACCGCTTTCAAGAATTTTTTAATTGGAATTTTGGCCGCTAATGCAATTGGTAAAAGAACAGCGAAAATAAATACTAGGAGGGCAAGATACAAGGTGCCGACCAGTTTCATGAGACTTATGAGAACGTCTACTCCTGATTTGGCGACTGTGCTAGCCAATGCTCCAAAAACTGCCAATGGAGCCACATACATAACAATATCTGTGAATTTGAACATGACTTCCGCCAAGCTTTCACTAAAATCCAACATTGTTTTTTTATGGTGTTGATTTTTTACCATACCCAAGCCAATGGCGAAAATCACAGAAAACACTACAACCTGAAGGACTTGATTTTCAGCAATAGACTTTGCAATATTTTCAGGAAAAATTTCAACCAAATGATCTTTAGCCTCTGCTTTTTGAGCCATCAATTCTTTCGATTTGGCTTTATCTTGTTGTCTGGCTTCAACCTCTACTCCTACTCCAGCCTGAGAAACATTGATTGCAAGTAAACCTATAAATAAGGCTAAAGTGGTAACAATTTCAAAATATAAAATACTCTTCAATCCTATACGGCCCACTTGCTTTAAATTGCTATGTCCCGCTATTCCGATTACTAGCGTAGCAAAAATTAAAGGGGCTACTAAAGATTTTATCAAACGCAAGAAAATTTTCCCAAACCGTTCCATTTCCATGGAAAATTCTGGAAAATCCATTCCCACCTCTACCCCAAGAATCATTGCAGAAAAAATCCATAATGAGAGTTTCTTTCTTTTAAAGGCAATCAAAAACAAGAAGGCCATTAATAAATATCGGATTATTCGGAATGGTGTTGGATCCATTTGACCAAGCGCACCTTCTATAAAAAAGAAAAGACCAATATGCACAAAGGCAAGGACAAACCAAAAAATTGTAAAATAAGACTTGAAAATTTTCATGTAGCGAAGATAATTATTTGAAGGAAATTAAAATCGATTTATGCGCATCTACCGGATTAATAAAGAAATGAATAAAAAAGTGTTGTTGTTTAAATCATATTTTGTAATATTGTGAAATCATTGTGAAGCCATTCGGTTTCAAAAAATAATCCACCACGTTTATTATTGCATTTAAACAAACAAATTGCATTTTATTAGCACTTTATGGACAGAAAAGAATTAGAAGGTAAAAAGCTTTCAGACTTGCGCGTTATTGCTGAATCCATTGGAATCGAAAAGGTAGCGACACTAAAAAAACCTGATTTGATTAACGTTATCATACAAGGTACTCAGGTATCTCAAGATGACATTAAAAATGAAGCGCCTGTCCCAGTAAAAACTGACTCCAACAACGGACCAAAACGTAAACGTATTCGTATTGAGCAAAAAACGGAAGAAATAGAGCAATTACCTCTTTTTGAAAATATCGAAAAAGTCGATGAAAGTTCATCTTCTAAAAATACTGAGGCTAATCAGAAAGAAATGCAAGAGGTAACAAAAAACTCGCCTAGAGAAAACACTCATGCGGCTAGAAAAGGAAGAAACTTGATGGAGATCGCTCAAAATCCTGTGAAATCTGAACAAATAACAAAACCAGAGGTCGCTCAGGTTACGCCATCAATAAAGGTTGAAGAAAATAAAGATGCCCCAATTTCGAATGATGAACAAACTAAGCGACCTGAACATAGCCAAAAACAGCACCAGCACCAGCACCAGCATCAAAATCAACATAGAAATCAAGGTCAGCAGCAACATCAAAATCGAAAACCACAACAGGAAGAAAAAGTAGATGATAGTTACGATTTAGTTGGTATTGTTACCGCAGAAGGTGTTTTGGAAGTAATTCAAGACGGTTACGGATTTTTAAGATCATCCGACTATAATTACTTGCCATCGCCAGACGATATTTATGTTTCTCAGAGTCAAATAAAATTTTTCGGTTTAAAAACAGGAGATACTGTAAAAGGAACGATTCGTCCACCAAGAGAAGGTGAAAAGTTTTTCCCCTTAGTAAAAGTAGAATCGATAAACGGAAGACATCCTTCTTACATTAGAGACAGGGTACCTTTTCAATACTTAACGCCCCTTTTTCCTGATGAAAAATTTAAATTAACAGGGCATCCACAGGAGACATTGTCCACACGTGTTATGGATTTGTTTGCGCCTATCGGTAAAGGTCAACGCGGAATGATCGTGGCCCAGCCCAAGACAGGTAAAACGATGTTGTTGAAAGATGTGGCAAATGCAATTGCAGCTAATCATCCGGAAACTTACCTTATTGTATTATTAATTGATGAGCGACCTGAAGAGGTTACTGATATGGCAAGAAGTGTAAAAGCAGAAGTCATTGCATCTACCTTTGATGAACCAGCTGATAGACACGTTAAAGTAGCTAATATGGTACTTGAAAAAGCCAAAAGAATGGTTGAGTGTGGTCATGATGTTTGCATTTTACTTGACTCTATTACACGTTTAGCAAGAGCATACAACACTGTTTCTCCAGCATCAGGAAAAGTATTATCCGGAGGTGTTGATGCGAATGCATTACACAAACCAAAAAGATTTTTTGGATCTGCAAGAAAAATTGAAAACGGTGGTTCATTGTCAATTCTTGCCACTGCTCTTACTGAGACAGGTTCAAAAATGGACGAGGTAATCTTTGAAGAATTCAAAGGCACTGGTAATATGGAATTACAACTTGACCGTAAAATTGCTAACAGAAGAATTTATCCTGCAATCGATATAACCGCATCAGGAACACGTCGTGAAGACCTTTTGGTAGGAAAAGATGTCTTACAACGCATATGGTTAATTCGAAAATTCATTGCAGATATGAATCCAGTGGAGGCAATGGAATTCATGAAATCTCACATGGAAAATACAATTTCTAATGAAGAGTTTTTGGTTTCTATGAATAGCTAATATTAAAGTGTCATGCGCATTACTATTAAAATTGGAGTAATTACTGCCATATGTTGGATATTTATCAAGATGGTGTTTTATTACACCGGTTTATTTCCTGATACCATTGTACCGAGCGTAATGCTCAATATTTTAGGTATGCTCATCTCTATTGCAGTTGGTTTATACCTGCATAAATTAAGGAGTACAGAGGAATCCAATACCCTTTTGGATATAAAAAATGCAATGACCGCAGGAATTCCATATGCCGTCTTGGTTAGCGTTTTTATTTATTTTTATTACTCGCAAATTAATCCCGAGTATTATTTACACCAGATTGCAGAAAATGAAATAGCAATTGAAAAAATGGTGAATGATCCGGTTGAATTGGCCAAATTTAAAAGCGAACAGCCTGATGCTGAGGTGATGACCAAAGAAGAAATTGAAACAAAACTTAAAAAAAGTAACAGACAAGGAGCTGCGCCAGGCTTTACAGCAACACTTGCTATGTTAGCTTTAACTGTTTTGGCAACCTTGTATAGTTTGTTAGTGACAATTGTTTACAGAAGACTAATATTTGCAGGAAGAAATTAATTAGATAGAAAACCTTGAAACTATTTCATTTCCTAGTTCATCATAATTAATTCCATCAAAATTTCCGGAGGACATCATCAACAAAGTACTATTGTGCCAATCTTTATGATTTAAATAGTCCAAAATTTCTTGTGTCTGGTTAAAAACAATAACATTTCCTCCAAATCCATCTGAAACCATTTCACTTGTAATGGGCTCTAACTTTTTATGTTTTACAACTTCTGGACTAAAATAAACAATTGCAACATCTGCTAATTTCATCGCATCTTTATAATGCGGTAAAAATTCTTTTTTCAAAGAGGAGAAAGTATGTAATTCCATGCATGCAATTAGTTTTCTCGATTGAAATTGTTCTTTAACTGCTTTTGTGGTTGCCTTCAATTTTGAAGGTGAATGGGCAAAGTCTTTGAACATAGTAAAAGTTTCGCTAGATACTACTTTTTGAAGACGCTTACCTGCACCTGTAAATGTTTTTAATGCATTAAAAAAGTCTGAAGAAGAAATACCAATTTCCCTTGACATATACATAGCAGAAATGGCGTTTTGAAGATTATGCGCACCAAAAATTTGCAAATGATAGCGCTCATTTTCGAAATGAAGAATTGTTCCATCTTCAACGACCTCATAATCAGGTGTTGAATAAGCAATCAAGTTCAAATCATTTTTCAATGATTTTGCGAGCTTTCGCAATTCATCATCTTCTTCATTATAAATCAAGATCCCTTTCTGCGCTATCAATTCACAAAAAATTCTGAATTGGTCAACATAATTCTCAAAAGTTGGAAATACATTGATATGATCCCACGCGATGCCACTAAGAATAGCCACGTGAGGTTGATAAAGATGAAATTTTGGCCTAAGATCTATTGGTGAACTTAAATATTCATCTCCTTCTAGAATAATATAAGGTGCATCATGTGATAGCTTGACCATGCAATCATAACCTTCCAATTGAGCGCCAACCATGTAATCAACATTTATATTTAGCGCCTTAGCAACATGTAAAATCATCGAGGTAATCGTGGTTTTCCCATGACTTCCGCCAATAACCAATCTTTTTTTATCCTTACTTTGTTCATATAGATATTCGGGATAGGAAAAAATTTGAAGCCCTAATTCCTCCGCCTTCAATAATTCAGGATTATCTTTTCTAGCGTGCATCCCTAAAATAACCGCGTCAAGATCCTTTGTTATTTTTTCTGGGAACCAACCAATTTGTTCAGGCAAAATACCTTGTTTTTTCAGTCGCGATTGAGAGGGCTCGAAGATTTCATCATCTGATCCTGATACATTATAACCCTTTCTACTTAATGCAATAGCAAGATTATGCATTGCACTTCCACCAATAGCAATAAAATGAACTTTCATAAATTGAACTTATGATGTGAAATTAATGTTATCCGGGTTTAAATGGAAAAAGGAATTTCTTAATTACTGACAATGGACTATTAATAGCGATTTATTCTGTTCTAATAAACTTTTCCTGCCCATCGCCATTTGATTGCTGCTCATAACTTATTTCAGTAATTGCAGTGCCATTTTTGGTATAAGTTGTAAGGGAATTCGCTCGAGTCTTCACATAAACATCACCATGCCCATTTTTCACCACAATACGTCTTGTGATAAATGCTGTAACGTCACCACGTGAATTTTTTCTCGTAAAATATTCTTCCGTAACACCTTCAGGATAAGCTTGACCAACTTCATTTGGAGGACCACCATATTCTGTTTCTTGTTTCGGCTTTGAAATATTCTCCATTGCTATCATGTTATTCATAGAAGAATTTTGAGAACTTTGCTCTTGAGCTTTCTGTTGAACTGATAAACTTGTTTTTAATTCATCCATCACATTTACATCCGATTGCGCCGCTGCTGATGCATTGTTATTTTTAACAGCAATTTGAGTTTCCAATTCACTTAAGCTCGAAATTGCATTTGATTGATTAGCCTGGATATTATCCTGTTCTTTCTTTTGAGACAGCTGTATTTCATCCTCTAATGCCAAAACTTTCACCGCGTTTTCTGAACCTTCTCCCTCGACCTTGGTATCATTAATCTTAATTTGTGTCTCTATATTTTTGAGTTGAGCTGCCCTATTTAATATTTCTGATGAATTGTTAGCATTTTGTTCTTTTTGATTAACTGCAATATTTGAACTTAAATTAGACATTTGAAGCGTCGCATCTTGCTGATTTTCATCAATATCCTTTTCTTTAGATTTTAAAGTGGTATTAATTTTTTCAATGGATCCTGCAGCATTTAACTGTTGATCAATTTGATTTTGATTATTCTCTGTAGCTTTTACAGCTAATCCATGAGATAAATCATCCATTTGTTTGGCATTATCCAATTGTAGTTTGGCTGCTTCCAGGTTTTTATCTTTAATATTATTCTCCACTTTCACCAATGCCATTTGGGCATTCAAAATAGCATTTGAATTTTCATCACTTTGTTTGTTATCAGCAACTTTTAATGATAATTGTAAATTATCTAATTGTTTAACATTTTCATTTACCTTGTCATTATTTTTTGCTTCCAGAATAACCTTATTATCAGTAAACTCATTAATTGATGTTGTGTTAGCAAGGCTCGTTTCTGTAGCTGCTTTTAATTGTTTTGCTTTCAAGATTGCTATATCTTCCTCTATTGCACTTAACTTAATTTGATTTTCATTATTAATCTCGTCTGATTTTATCGTTAATTTCTGATAGTTCGTATTCATTTCAGTAAGCGACCTAACGTTCGTCAAACTTGTCTCGGATGATTCATTATTGCGTTCTACTTCATTTATTTTCAAATCATTCTCAATTTGAGCCAACAAGAGCACACTTCTATTTTGATTGGCATCTATCGAACCCTCATTCTTTTTAATATTGCTTTCAATCTCAGTAATTCGTTGAACATTCTCCAAAGTGTTCGTTTGATTTTCTTCGGATATTTTTTTGTTATTCACATCAATCGAATTCTGAATCTCGTCCATACCCTGAACATTATACATGTTTTCAAGAATTTCAGTTTTTGCAACAAGAGCATAACCATCCATTGCTGAGTTAAAGAAAGGATCACCCAAATCTTCTAATTTTTTACCTGTTAAATTTTTTGCTTGAAGATCTTCTATGGCTTTAATTTTTTCCTTTGGATAGGTTTCATTAGCCATTATTTTCAAAGCATTCTGATAACTTTCTTTTGCTTTGTCGTAATTTTTAAGTGTAAAATAATCATCTCCGTTTTTAACATGACCTGCATAGAGCTGATTATTCATGTTTTTAGCATCTAATTCACTCTTCAAGCGCATTGACTCAGCTATTTGCATTCTTGCATAAGTAGATTCTTCCAGCTTAATCAACTCATTATATTTACTTATTGCATTATCATAATTAGCTGATTTAAAAAAGGCGTCAGCTTCTTGTTTAATTTTTTCTACTTGGGATTTCAAATTATTTTGAGCCTGAAGTTGCTTATTTAAATCATCTAAGATTTGTTCTATTTCAGCAACTTTATCCATAGCAGGCTGATCATTTGTCTTAACATTTAGAGCGCTCAGGTAATCTGCTAAAGCTCCATTGTAATCTTTTGACGTGAACTTATCAAAACCACTTTTCATGAAAGCAGCATATTGTTTATCTATTTCATTTTTAGCACTAGTGTCCAATTTTAATTTGCTGACCTCGTCAATTCTATTTTGAGGCGCAATTTCATCATATTTAAAATCTTTTGCAGCTTGAAAGGACTTAATAGCATCATCATATTTCTTTTCTACAACTAACTTCTCGGCTTCTGCCATTTTATCAGCGTAGGACTTTTGTAACTTTTCTAAAGTCTCAATTTTAGCCAGTAGGTCAGTAATACGCTTATCATTAGGACGCAACTTCTGTGCTCTTGAAGCATAATCACGCGCCTGAATCGCATCTTTTTCGGTAATTTTATTTTCAGCTGCTTGAATGATGTTATTAAATTGGATATCCGCATCAGAATTTGCCAATTTCTCGAGCTTTTCTGCTTCAGCTGCGAGATCAACAGGTTCTTTTTCGGAAGGTTTAAGCTTGTTTGCTTCATTAAACTTTTGTATGGCTTCAGCATACTTTTTTTCAGTCATTAACTTTTTCCCTTGTGATAAAAAGTCTTGGTAGGATTTATCAATAGCCAGCTGATCTTCAATTTTTTGCTGTTCCAACTTCAACTGCTCAATTTTTGCTTTCGTTTGAGCATCGTTAGGTTTAAAATTCAGCGCTTGGGTATATTTATCAATTGCATTTTTGTAATCTTTATTTTGCTCCAAAACTAAAGCCTCTGCACTCAACTTAAGAAAGTTGTTTTCATTTTCTAGTAAAGAATTCCCCTTCGCAATTTCCTGATCTATCAATACTAGCTTTGCTGTAACTAATGGATCTTCTTTAATTTTTTTAGCATCTTCCAGTTTCATCTTTGCATCTGACCATTTCTTCTGATCAGCCAAATCAAAACCTTCTTTTTTCAAAGTTTCAAAAGAGGCATTAAGCGCAGCAACGTCTGCTTCAGCCTTTATCTTGTTTTTTAGCTCTTCAATTTTTGCAACTACAATCGGATCATTTTTCTTCAACAAAGCGTCCTCATACAATTTTTGTGCGCCAGACCAATCCTTTTTTGCCTCTTTCTGTTCTGCTTGTTGCTTTAGATCGTTAAATTCTTTATTCAGTGCATCAAGAGCATTTTGTTCCAGAATTTTTTGTTTTACCGAGGCTAGTTTATCCTTAACACCTTGGTCATCTTTGATTTTCAAGGCTTCTGTATATTTTGACTCCGCATTGTTCAAATCATTTGATGAAGAAGCCTTATCACCTTCACTGACCAAATTTGTGAATAACTTATTCGCATCTTGCAAAGCCAAATCTTGTTTAATCTTTTCATCCAATTCAATTATTTTGGCTTCAGCAATCTGATTTTTTGAATCCTCTTTAAGTACGGCTTGATATTTCAACTTCGATTCTAACCAACTGGAAGATTTGTAAAAATTATCTGCTTCTGTCAATAAATCTTGTATACGCTTTGCCTTTGCTGCAGCATCAGAAATCTTTGCGTTGACAGCATCTAATTTCTGTTTAACTTTTGTATCCTCTTTAATCTTTAGTGCTTCTTCATATTTAGACTTTGCCAAAGTAAAATCGCTAGCTAAATCTGCCTCATCCCCTTCCTTCTCTAGCTTGGCAAAATTTTCCATCAAAGCTTGATTAGCATTTTCTTCATTAAGCTTGGTTTCAATTTCAGTCAATTTTTGCTGGGCAATCGTATTTGTGTTTTCTTCTTTGATTACCTCACTATATTTGAGTTTCGCATCTTGCCATTTAGATTCATTGAAAAATGCTAAACCAGCAGCGAGTAATTCCTCAATTTTCTTCTGTTTCGCTTCCGCTTCGGCAATCTTTTCTAATTCAACATCACACAATTTAATGCGCTCATTTGGATATTCTGATTTATCATCGAAAGCATAAGCCTCGGCATATTTTGCTTTTGCATCTTTCCAGTTTTTATCTGTATAC
>CANHJY010000012.1 GCA_947461185.1 Flavobacteriales bacterium | reverse complement strand
GTTACAGCATCTGACTGATTAATACAAAATGTAATTACCGGTTCGAAAGAAGGATCTTTACCTACCAATGTAATATCAGTGCCATGTAATGTAGTTACAAACGGAATATGAATGCCTTTTGATTTTAAAATTTGCTGAGCCATATAGGCTGCAGAAGCATGTGGAATAGCATAATGTACATGCAATAAATCTAACTTTTCATGAATCGTAACATCTACTAATTTGCTCGTTAGTTCAGTTTCATAAGGTTGATAATCAAAAAGTGGATAGTCGCTTACGGCCACTTCGTGATAAAAAATGTTTTCTCGAAAACTTCCTAAACGAACAGGTTGAGAATAGGTAATAAAGTGTATTTCGTGACCTTTTGAAGCAAGTGCTTTGCCTAATTCTGTCCCAACAACTCCGCTACCACCAAATGTGGGGTATAAAACCATTCCTATTTTCACCTTTCTATTTTTTTACGACTGCTTCATAAATAACGCGCTGGATTTCTGTACGAATATTCATGTCTCTAATCTTCCAATTCTCTTGATCAGGACATACCCTATTCGATAAAAAGACATAATTCACTCCGAATTTTGGATCCACCCATGCCAAGGTACCGGTAAAACCAGAATGCCCATAACTAGCTTGAGAAGCCATTTCGTGGCATGTTCCTCCCCCATTTGCCTTTGGCCTGTCAAATCCTATTCCTCTCCTATTTCCAGGAAATTGTGAACACGTATATTGATCAACAACATTACTACTTAAATAATTAACATTTCCATACATCCCTTTGTTCAAAAAGAGTTGCATTAGTGACGCTAAATCAGTTGCATTAGCAAAAATTCCTGCGTGACCTCCAACACCTCCTAACATAGCAGCACCTGGATCATGGACATAACCCCTCAAAAGTTGACCTCGAAATTCATTGTCTAATTGCGTTGGCATAATAGCACTTTCATTAAAATAATTCAATGGCAAAAATCTCATGTACCGAAGTCCCATTGGACGATAAAGATTTTCCATTAAGAATTCTTGAAATGATGTACCAGATTGCTTTTCGACTATTTTCTTTACAAAGTAATAGCCCAAATCCGAATACTCATATTTCTTTTCAGCTAATGGGGTTCGTAATATCTTTGAATACATGGAGTCAACAAAGTCTGAACGCATGAATAAATTTTTCGCCACAGGAATTGAGAAATTTCCATTATTTGTCTCTGAATACCATTTGCTATCAGGTTTGCCATTACTTAAGGTCTCTTTATAAAATTGAATAAATGGCTTTAAACCTGCCTGATGGGTCATCATATCTCTGATGTTAATTTTCGCATAACTTGGATAGGCATTCACGGTATTTGGAATATACGCAGAAAGTGTATTGTCTGGATTGAATAAATTGTCCGAATGAAGTTTCATCATTCCCAAAGTAGAACCCGCGATTTTTGATATTGAGGCGATATCATAAACATCTGTATCGGTAACTTTAACATTAGAATTGAATTCAGGTGAACCAAAACTTTTTCGATAAATGATTTTTCCTTGAACAGCAACAACAATTTGACAGCCTGGAAAAGCTCCTTTATCAAGTCCAATCTGAACAATGCTGTCAATTCCGTTAAGTTTTTTGGCATCAATTCCCAATTCTTCGGGAAAGGCATATTTCAATCTGCCTGACCACTCGTATGAAATCCCAGCGTGAATAGGAAATTCAGCATTGATAGCAATGGGAAGCTTCCCAGTTGCCGGAATAGAACCAAAAATAAGTTGAGTTGCAGCAAGGTGGGCTTCGGAAACATTTTCATACGCTACAACTAATGCATCAACATTCGATTTTAATTGCTTCTCACTGAGCACCAATGGGTTTCCATATAAAACCAAGATATTTTCATTCTCATCGGGTAAAATGTCTACCCAATTACTCCATGAAGGGTCATAACCAAATCCCAACTTTGATTTTACAGAATTAGCGTGAATACTCGTTACCACCAAATCGTAGTTTTCAAGCAAATGGCCACATTTGGTAATTGCTTCTTCTGAAGTATAAAAACTAAAGTAATCAGCATCGGCAAATAAATCAAAACGCTCATGAAAAGAAGCAGTTTTAGTACCTATTGAAACAACGGCGATTTTCTTGTCAAGACTTTTAAGAGGAAGCAGATCTCCATTATTTCTTAACACGGTTGTAGCCTTTTCATAGACTTCGGATTTAATCTGGTTTTTCTGACCTTCAGTTAACTCTGATACCTTGGTTGGTGAAATAACATATTTATATTTAGCAATTAAAATTTTCTTACATCTTCTATCAATTTCTTCCGTTTTAATTTCTCCAATTGAAACCTTATTTTTAATCGCCGCAATAGCATCTGACACACTTTCTGGATAAAGTAGCACATCACATCCCGCCTCAAAAGCTTTGACGACAACTTCTGTTTTCCCATAAAGATCTGAAACAGCCTTCATATTTAGAGCGTCTGAAATTACCAGTCCCTGATAATTCATTTTGGTTTTAAGCATGTCATTTATAACTTTTTTGGATAAACTCATAGGCATGCCTGACTCATCTAAACTCGGAATACGCAAATGTGCCATCATTACGGATGGAACACCCGCATTCATACCTTTTTCAAAAGGTGGTATATGTTCATTCATGATTACTTCCAGTTTTTCACTTACAGTTGGTAGCTCTAAATGGGAATCTTTGTCTGTATTTCCATGTCCTGGAAAATGTTTAACACATGACATTACACCTTTACTTTCAAAGGCATCAACAAAAACTCCTACATTATTGGAAACCCAGTCTTTATCGCCACCAAAGGAACGAAATCCAATTACCGGATTGTTAGGATTATTGTTAACATCAGCTACAGGAGAAAAACTTAGATGCATACCTAAAGACCTCATTTCAAGAGCCATGGCTTCAGCAACTTTTTTTGAGATGGTTGTGTCGTGCATTGCTCCAATAGTGTAGGCATATGGATAGCGTTCACCATCAAACAATCTCATATTTGAACCCCATTCTGCATCAATAGCAAAAAGTAATGGTGTATCAGATTTGTCCTGAAAACGTTTGGAACAAGCAATTAAATTTTCTTTTTCACCTTGAAAAAAAATGACGCCTCCTATTTTAAAATCGGAAATTAATTTATCCACATCGCTCAACTGCTTTTCGCTGCCATTTGATTGCGCGGCCACCATGAAGAATTGCCCAATTTTATCTTCAAGCGTCATTCCTTTTAATCGATTTTCTGCCCATTCATTTGCCTCCTTAGTAATGTCCAAAGATCTTACTTGATTTATATTGACTGGTGATTCCGATTTCTCAATTAAGCCACTTAACATGTGCAAGGATCCAGTAACAATAAACAATCCAGCAGCAACAATAATTTTATCAAACATCATTAAACGAAGTTATGAAATTTATTAGAGATTCTATAGGATTAAAAAGGCACAATGTTAAATAGATTTTTAGGAGAATCACTATTAAATGGTATAACATTACACTTCAATAATTATATTTTTGCAGCTTCAAAAAAATGAAATTTATTAGGCAATTATGATTTTTGATTAATTTTAAGGTATGCGTGATATTATCAATTTATTACCTGATCATATTTCAAATCAAATTGCAGCTGGTGAAGTTATTCAAAGACCGGCATCAGTAGTTAAGGAATTGGTTGAAAATGCAATCGACGCAAAGGCTGATTTAATCAAAGTTCTAATCAAGGATGCAGGTCGTACGCTTATTCAAGTTATTGACAATGGCGTTGGAATGACTAAAAATGACGCATTAAAATGTTTTGAACGTCATGCAACGAGCAAAGTTTCCAAGGCAGATGACTTATTTCGCCTTACAACCAAAGGTTTTAGAGGTGAAGCATTGGCTTCAATTGCTTCAATTGCTCATGTATCATTGAAGACAAGGATTAAAGGACATGACGTCGGGGTGAAAATTGTCTTTGAAGGAAGTAAAGTTATTTCAAACGAAATCTTTGCTGGTGATGAAGGTAGTAATTTTGAAGTGAAGAATCTTTTTTTCAATGTTCCGGCAAGGAGAAATTTCCTCAAATCTGATAGTGTCGAATTCAATCATATTTTGGACGAATTTGAACGTGTTGCCCTAGCGCATCCAGAATTAAGTTTTGTATTGATAAATAATGGACAAGAAATATTTCAACTACCAAAAACAACATTAAAAAAGAGAATTATTGATGTTTTAGGAAAATCTTCAATGGAGAAATTAATTCCTGTAGATGAAGTTACTGATATTGTCAAAATAGTTGGTTTTATTGGTAAGCCGGAATTGGCAAAAAAAACCAGAGGCGAACAGTTCTTTTTTGTAAATGGTCGTTTTTTCAAGGATTCCTATTTTAATCATGCAGTTGCAAAAGGATTCGAAGGTATCCTACCGCCAAAAATGTTTCCAAGCTATTTCATTTACTTTGATGTTGATCCAGGTAAATTAGATGTAAACGTACATCCGACCAAAACAGAAATTAAATTTGAAGAGGATAGGTCAATGTATGCTATTTTAATGAGTGCTGTGCGTCAATCACTTGGAAAATTTAGCATTGCCCCAACATTAGATTTTGAAAGAGAAACTAGTTTTGATCTCCCTATAGAAATTACAAAATCAACACCAATTGAACCTACAATAAACGTTAACCCCGAATACAATCCTTTTAAGCAGAATACCTTTTCGAATAATTCCTCATCCTCAAGTGCGAATGCATATAGCTCTGCAATAAAAGCACATGGATTTGGCAATAGAGAACTAGAGCCTCAAGATTGGGAAGGTTTTTATCAGATTATTGAAGATGACAATCTTTCAAAACAATCTGAATTAAATTTAGATATAGAGGAAAAGAAAACATACTTATACAAAGAAGGTTATTTGTTTACTCTTGTTAAATCTGGAATGTTACTAGTTAATGTGCGAAGAGCCAAAGAAAGAATCATCTATGACAACATAATGATTCAATTTGTATCTGAGGCATTACATACACAACAATTGCTATTTCCAATCGAAAAGAGTATTAGTGGTATTGAAAGAAAAATATGGTCTGGATTTCAATCTATGTTCGAAAGAATGGGCTTTATTTCTGAATTGAAACAAGATGTTCTAGAGATTCAAGGAATTCCCAATTGGCTCAACAATGAAAATAGCATAGCATGTATTGACCATATTTTCCTTGAAATGTCCCAAAGAGATATCGACAAGGGTGAAATCGCACATTTTATTGGTAGTGAAATTGCAAAGTCTCACGCCATATCATTTGCAAAAAAATTCAGTTTAGATGAAGCACAGTTTCTAATTGAACAACTTTTCCAATGCCCTGAACATATGATTTCCCCAAGAGGAAAAAAAATAATGGATACCATAGATTTGAATAAACTCACAGAAACATTTTAATTATGTCATTTTTCGGACAATTACCGCAAGTAACCAAAAACCTACTCATTTTAAATATTCTCATGTTCATCTTGAACCTGGTTCTCTTGAATAAAGGTTATGATTTGAACGAAATGCTCGGTGCTTACTTCCTAACCTCTCCCAATTTTGAACCTTATCAGGTTATTACCTACATGTTCATGCACGATAACAACAATTTCATGCACATCCTAGTTAATATGCTTATGTTAGTGATGTTTGGGGCCCATTTAGAAAGACTTTGGGGAGCAAAAAGATTTTTTATATTTTATGTCAGCTGTGCTTTGGGGGCCTATTTATTATATAACGGACTTGGAGTGTATCAAATGCTTATGGCGAAATCGGAATTGAAAGGGATTATTGATTTCACTACTATTAACAACATCATTGAAAATAGTTCTACACTTGCTGAACTCAATTCGAATATCAACTCCTACCTTATACAATTACCAACTATCTCAGAAAGTAATATTTTGGCTCTTCAAGACTATGTTCAACTTGGAATAACACCAATGGTAGGTGCATCAGGTGCTTTATTTGGAATTATGGCAGGATTCGCTGTTTTATTTCCGAACACAGAACTCATGCTGTTGTTTCCTCCAATTCCTATAAAAGCGAAGTATTTAATCGGAGCCTATCTTTTGTTTGAAATATATAATAGTATAATGATGATTGATGATTCGGTAGCGCATTTAGCTCATGTGGGAGGTGCTATAGTTGGGATTGCTTTTGTTTTATTTTGGAGAAAACAAGACAGACAAAATTTTTGGTAAAATGAATGCACAAAGAACATTTATTGAAGAATTGAAATACCAATACCGATACGGTGGAAATACTGTACAATTGATATTTATCAATGTAGCTGTTTTTTTAACTATTCAAATTCTATTGGCTGCAAATCGATTGGCGTCTCTTAATGAGTGGAATTTTGTAACTGATATATTTTCTCTTAACACTGATTTATCCATATTCATCCGAAGTCCATATACTTTAATAACCTCCATTTTTTCTCATTTCACCATTCTGCACTTATTGTTCAACATGTTGTTTTTGTATTTCTCAGGCACTTTATTTGAACAACTTTTTGATAAATCAAGATTAATTTACACTTATTTTCTAGGTGGAATTCTAGGTGGTATTTTTGAATTATTAGCACATCTGATTTTTCCCACGCTGCAATTTGGTCAAGGCTCATTAATTGTGGGTGCTTCAGGTTCAATAATGGCACTTTTTACAGCCCTCTCTTTCTATAGACCCAACATTGAAGTTCGACTTTTCAACATATTCCCGGTTAAATTGATTTATCTTGCCTTGTTTTTTATTCTTATGGATATTGTAACTTTAGGTATTGATGATGGAACTGCTCATTTTGCTCATCTCGGAGGTGCATTACTAGGTATTTGGTCGATTCAGAAACTTAACAGCCCTTCAAATGTTATTTTCGTATCACAAAAATTGAACAACAAAATGATTAATTTTTTTCGAAATCTTTTTAGCGGTAATCGAAAGTTGAAAGTCAAAAAAGGTGGAAAAACTCGTTCAACCCAATTTAAAAGTGACGAACAGTATAATCTAGAGAAAAAACTCAAACAAGAGAAAATTGATATTATCTTGGAAAAAATTTCAAAATCAGGTTATGAATCTTTAACAAAGGCGGAAAAAGACTTTCTTTTTAGCCAAAGTAATAATGGCTAATCTTATTAGAAAGTTAATCCGTTTTTCTTCATTTGTGAAAGTTTTCACAATAATTGTTTTAAGTGCACTTTTACTTTCTTACATAGCGCCATTTGTTCACCCAAACACTTTTAAATTAATTCCTTTATTTGGTTTATTGTATCCAGTGCTCCTACTTATTGCACTTTTCCTGCTTATCATATGGTCATTAGCAAGATCAAAATGGGCTCTAATAACACTTGGAGTCATACTAATTGGTGGAAAGCTTCATTTCAGACTTTTTTCATTTGGTGAAAATCAAGAAGTAGATTTAAAGAATGTGAATCCACTGCATGTAATGAGCTATAACGTAAGACTTTTCGATTTATATACGGCTCAAAAAGGTGAGAAATATACTAAGCGTGATGCAATTTTTAAATATATACAGGCTACTAATCCTGATATAATATGTTTTCAAGAATTTTATCATCAAGATAAACCAACTAGCTTTTCAACTAGAGACACATTAATTCAACTTTTGAATTTTAAAGACTATCATGAGCGTTACGCTCATAAATTAACAGGCAGACAAAATTTTGGAGTTGCTGTTCTTTCAAAATATCCCATGATTGCTAAGGGCGATGTTATGTTCCCAACTCAAGGTGAAAAAGACTTCAATTATTGTGTTTTTGTCGACATTGTTAAAAATAACGACACTTTTAGAGTATATAATGTACATCTTCAATCCATCAAATTAAAGGATGATGATTATTCAGTGTTCGATAAAGATGCAACGGCCACTTCAAAAGTAAAATCGACACTCAGCTTGATGTTTGAAAAACTTACTATTGCATATCCCAAAAGGGCCGATCAAGCTCGAACAGTAGTTGAGCACATAAAAACATCACCTTACCCTACTATTGTTTGTGGTGATTTTAATGACACCCCTATGTCTTACGCTTACAATCAATTTAATAATTTCTTAACTGACTCGTTCAGGAATACTATGACTGGTATAGGTTCAACATATGTTGGAAGGGTTCCTGCAGGAAGAATTGATTATATTTTTCATACAAAGGAGCTGCAGTCAACTCAATTTAAAATTCAAGAGAAGCCGCTAAGCGATCATCGAGCAATTTCATGTAAAATATTTAAACCACGAAACCAATGATAATTGAAATCCATGCAGATTCAATCGACAAAAGACAGATAAATCAAGCTGTAGACATTCTTAAATCAGGTGGAATTATTGTTTTTCCAACAGACACTGTTTATGCTATGGGCTGTGATCTTTATAATAAAAAGGCATTAACCAAACTGGCTAAACTGAAGGATGTAAAATTAAGCAAGGCTAATTTCGCTATAATCTGTCCGGATTTGAGTCACCTTTCAGAATATGTAAAGCAAATTGACCGATCAACTTTTAAATTATTGAAGCATAATCTACCGGGACCTTTTACTTTTATCCTCACCGCAACGAATGAAGTCCAGCGGCTTTTTGAATCAAATAGGAAAGAGATTGGAATAAGAATTCCAAACAATAATATCATCTTAGAATTAGCCAATAAGTTAGGGAATCCGATAGCTACATCATCTTTGCACAATGATCAAGACGAACTTTTAGATTACTTCGTTGATCCTTATGCAATTTACGAACAATTAGATGATCAGATTGATTTAATAATTGACGGTGGGCCTGGGAAATTAGAAGCCTCGACAATAATTGATTGCACTTCAGGAGAACCTGTTGTTATTAGACAAGGCGTTGGTCAACTTGAATAATACAAATCGTCAATAATTTTGTTAATAGTTTTTTAAAACAAATGATTTTTATTTCACTGTTTCTACGAAATTAGCATCATGGTATTAAATCGCGTTTGGGCAGGCATGTTCATTATTGCCTTTGTAATGGGGTTTTCAAAACTCATTTTCTGGCAGAACACTGAAATCCTACAAAATATGATGGACGCTATGTTTGAAGCTGCGAAAACTGGCTTTGAATTAGCAATTTTTATGACAGGAACCATGGCGCTTTGGATGGGCTTCATGCGAATAGGTCAAGATGGCGGTGCAATAAATGTAATGAGTAGATTGATAAGCCCATTATTTGGAAAGCTATTTCCTGAAATACCCAAAAACCATCCTGCAGTGGGTTCCATAATGATGAACTTCTCCGCGAACATGCTCGGTCTGGATAACGCTGCTACTCCAGCTGGATTAAAGGCCATGAAAGATCTCCAAGAGCTCAATCCAAATCCAAAAGTTGCTACGAATGCGCAAATCATGTTTTTGGTATTGAATGCTTCGGGCTTAACAATTATTCCAGTTTCCATTCTCGCAACAAGAGCATCAGAAGGTTCAGCCAATCCAGCTTCAGTATTTTTACCAATTCTAATTACAACTTACTTTGCTACTTTGGCAGGTTTAATTTTCGTAGCAATTAAGCAACGTATCAATTTATTGGATAAGACCATCCTAATCTATGTTGGCGGCATGACAGCAATTATTGTCGGTTTCATGATGTACCTGAACAATCACCCAGATCAAATTAAAACCATTTCATCGGTAGTTAGTAATACCATTATGTTTGGCTTTATCATTTTCTTTTTTGCCCTTGCCATAAAATCTAAAGTTCAAATGTTTGATTCATTTATTGAAGGTGCAAAAGAAGGTTTTCAGGTTGCGATTAACATTATTCCTTATCTAGTGGCAATGTTAGCTGCTGTAGCACTTTTCAGAGCTTCAGGTGCATTTGAAGATATTATGACTGGACTTCGTGAAGCATTATTTTTTATAGGAATAAAAGCTGTCGAATTTGTTGATGCGCTTCCAGTAATTTTCATGAAGCCATTTTCCGGAAGTGGCGCAAGAGCATTGATGGTTGAAAATATGAAAGTTTTCGGTCCCGATTCTTTCGTTAGCAACTTATCGGCAACTTTTCAAGGTAGTACAGAAACAACTTTTTATGTTCTTGCAGTTTATTTTGGATCGGTAAAAATTACCCAAACAAGATATGCTGCAGCCGCTGGAATTTTTTGCGATATAATTGGAGGAACAGTAGCTATATTAGTTGCTTATTTATTTTTTGGTTAAGTCAAGTCACTTTCAAATATTCGAAAAAACCCTAAAAGAAGTCATTCATTGATAAAATGTATTCAAATAGAAATTTATTATTGATTTTGATATCTTTGATTAGATAGCATGATATAAAAGCTTATGGCATCACGAGTTATTATCTGTTTTTACAAATCGACAAGTAAAATGTTATTGTTTTTAATTGTAAGTATGCCCTTTTTAGCTTGCAAAAATTCGAATTTTTATAATTCAAATGTCACTCCTATTTCAAAGTCTATTCAAAGTGGAATGGACACATTTGAAATTCAAAGATTTTCAGATGGCAATCCCAATAATGAGCTTATAACTTACTATACTTACCAACCAAATAAAGCTGATAAAGCAATGTCAATCTTATTTGTAATGCATGGTAAAGATCGCAACGCCATGGATTATTTAGATGCATGGAAAGGCTTCGCAGATTCCAATAATTTCATCATCATCGCCCCTGAATTTCCAGAAATAATAACAGATGAAACATTTGATTACCAAGAAGGAAATGTTTGGAATAAGCATCATGAGTGGAACGAAAAAAAAGATTGGGCATTTACAACTATAGAGCGAATCTTTGATGATGTTAAACAGAAAAACGCGTTCGTTGCGGATTCGTTCTACATTTTCGGACATTCGGCTGGGGCTCAATTTGTGCACCGAATGGTAACGTTTCTTCCTGAGTCAAGGGTGAAAGTTGCAATAGCTGCGAATGCTGGATGGTATACTTTTCCTAATTTCGAAGTAGAATTTCCATATGGCCTTCTAAATACTTCATTAAACATGGAGACTTTACCACAAATATTGAAAAAGAAACTTTTTGTTTTGTTGGGAGAAAATGATACATCTACCACTTTTCTTAGAGAAACAGAAAAAGCCAATAATCAAGGTAAAAACAGACTTAAAAGAGGAGAAAACTATTATAAAGCAGGTCTAGATGAGGCAGATAGCTTAAAATGCACCTTCAATTGGGAAAAGACCATAATTGATGATGCAGATCACAACTATATCATCATGAGCAAAGCAGCACAAGCGATTATTTCAAGCCTTTAATGTTTAGAAGTTAAATATAGGTTCAATGCTAATAATTAACACTATTTATAAGAATGATTAATTGGTTTCGAAAAAAGAAAAATGCGGATATTCCTGAAGTGAAAAACATCAAAAAGGTACAAATGCAACCTTTTGAATATCATCCAAAAATAATTCTTGCTTGGGCAAAAGCTGTCGATGGAAATTTAGAGATAAAAAAATGGTTGTTTGACAATAATTTTCCTGAACTTGCAATAGCAGTGGATGCCATTAAATTAAAGGAAACTGCCAGAGATTGGTTAACTGAAAATGGCTATCCTCATCTCATGGCATTTATTCATGCCGCTGAAGGTAATTTAAATGCTCAAAAATGGCTTCAGTTAAACCAGCTCGAATTGCTTTTACACATGGCAATGGCTATAGAAAGCGAAGAAGAAAGCTGGAAATGGATTGTCAAAAATTCGGGTCCTGAAATTTTCATCTTAACACAAAGCATTAAAAGAATTAAGGATGATATTGAAGAAAATCATAATGATATTCATTCTTTCAATAAAGACTAATACTCAAAGGAAACAATAACTTGGGTTGCGCCTTTTCCATATTTTGAACTATCTCCATCTTGTAATTTATATGACTCAAATCTCGAAAGATATGAAATTACTTGATCTTTAAGTATTCCGTCACCAACACCGTGTATTACAATGAATTTTTTTACTCGATTTTTTTTAACTCTTTCCAAAAAATATCTCAAGGCCTTCATTTGCATATCTATGTAATGCGTATCCGGACTGTTCAAAATATCTTGAGGAAGATTTTCTAAATGTAAATCTATTTCCCAAATATCGCTATTGACAGTTTCTTTAACTCTTTTATTATCTGAATGCTTTTTATTCTTTTTTGGAGCAATGATGTCTTTATCAAAATATTTAGCTGAAGTTGGAATATCATAATCATCGATCATAATTTTCACCAATTGTGATGAAAGCACACATCGTTCAAATCCAAACTCGTCCTCAATTAGAATATTTGAATTTGATATTGACTTAATAATAGCGAATCCGCTTTCATTCAGAAACGCGACCTTTTCATTTAAATGGAATTTCATTGATATACCAATCAAAATATTCAACCCAAAAAGTATCTGTTATAAATAGCAAAGGAAGAATTACAACTAATGATAAACAAATTACCCAAATAAGTAAAATCATTGTTTTTAATAACAACGAAGCATCATATTTCATGGGACTTATTAAAACACTATTAACTTGTTCAGCCATAATCGGATCTAAATCTTCTTCTGACATCATGTCTTTTACCTTTTTGAGCGTTGATGATTGCTCCAATAATACCTCCTTTATTTGGATATAATTTTTATTTGATAATTTACTGTAAGATGTAATAAAAGGGACGTTTCTTTTTATTAATTCCTTATGAATCAAATAATTTTTTTGCATTCCCCTCACGCGAATCCCCATAAAAAAACCAAAAATGACCAAAATCCAATTACCCAAGTACAAACCACCAAGAATCAAAATCATGGAAGAGATGAATGAAAATGCCATTAGAAGAAATTCAAAATTACCCTTCAAATAAGCTTTAAATAGTTGTCCACCATCAAGAGGCTCAATAGGGAGTAAATTCAATAAATTTAAAAGCAAAAACATCAATCCTAAATCTACCATCCATGCTTGATGGTAGTGTGTTGAAAAAATCAACAATAATATGCCAAAGATTACCCCTGGAAAGGGGCCCGCTCCAACGACATAAATGGTTTCTTTTTGAGAATATTCATCCTTGCTACCTTGCACAAATGCCCCCATCAAAGGAACGAAAAGCATCTTCACATTTCGATAATTAAAATATTTCATCGTAAGAAAATGACCCAATTCGTGAATTGTAAGTACAATTAAAATATTGACTAAAAAATTCATTTCTTCAGAGAAAAAGAGTAAAAAGGTAATAACGAAAACTACTATAGAAAGCACCGTAGCCGAAAATCCACCTTCATTTTTCTTCTCTTCAAGATTGGGTTTTTCAGGATAAAAATTAAATTCTTCCATCTTTATAAATATATGATTCCAATTGGATTTAAAATTGGAAATTCAACAGGTAACTATTTACTCTTTAATCAAAGTGGCAAAATCTTTAGCGAAGTAAGTCAAGATGGCATCTGCTCCTGCCCTACGCATACTAATTAAAATTTCAGAAATTGCATGGTTATAATTCACCCAACCTTTTTCAGCCGCCGCATAGATCATAGCGCATTCTCCACTTACATTGTAAGCCGTTATAGGTATGTTGAAATTTTCTTTCAACACATGAATAATATCCAAGTAACATAATGCCGGTTTTACCATCAACATATCTGCCCCTTCTAAATAATCCAATTCAGCTTCCAAAAGAGCTTCTCTCTTATTGGCAGGATTCATTTGATATGTCTTTTTATCACCATATTTCGGCGCAGAATTTAATGCATCACGAAATGGACCGTAAAAAGCACTAGCATATTTGGCAGAATATGACATTATAGAAACTTCACTATAACCATTTTCATCTAAATGATTGCGTATAGCAGCTACTCTTCCATCCATCATGTCAGACGGCCCGATTATGTCAATACCCGCTTGAGCTTGAGCTAAAGCCATTTTATTCAAAATGGGCAAAGTTTCATCATTGAGTATTTTACCATCAGCTACTAAGCCATCATGTCCATCAGAAGAATAAGGATCCATTGCAACGTCACTCATTAAAACAATTTCTGGAAATTCTTGCTTGAGCTTACTTATCGCCTTGAGATAAAAGTTGTCTTCGGAATAGCTATAACTTGCAATCGAATCTTTTAAAGATTCATCGACTGCAGGGAACATATCAAAAGTCATGATTCCCAAGTTAACACAGGACTCAACCTCTTTAAGTAATGTGTCAATTGACCATCTATAATTATTTGGTAATGAAGGTATTTCTTCCTTTATGCCGCTTCCATCTTTAAGAAAGATCGGATAAATTAAATGCTCCACTCCTATTTTGGTTTCTTCAACCATCTTTCTAATCGTAGCTGTCTTTCTATTTCTTCTTGGACGTCTTTCCATCTGAACTATTTTCAACGAATGATAAAGGCTTATTTTTTACATTAGCATACCACCGCAAACCGGTATGGTTTGACCTGTAACATAAGCCGACATATCTGATCCCAAGAAAACCGTTACATTAGCAACATCTTCAGGTGTACCACCGCGTTTCATGGGAATTGAATTTCGCCATTGTTCAACTGCTTTAGGATCTAAAACTTCGGTCATTTCTGTTTCGATGAATCCTGGTGCTATCGCATTACATCTTATATTTCTCGATCCTAATTCTTGAGCAATCGATTTAGTGAAACCAATTAAGCCTGCTTTTGAGGCTGCATAATTAGCCTGACCAGCATTACCACGAACCCCAACAATTGATGACATATTGATTATCGACCCTGATTTTGCTTTTAACATTGGGCGTAGAACTGCTTTTGTTAAATTAAAAGCAGATTTCAGATTGGTATTTATCACTTCATCCCATTGCTCCTCGGTCATTCGCATCAAAAGCGTGTCTCTAGTAATACCAGCATTATTTACTAACACATCTACAGTCCCGAAATAGGCTACCACATCATCAACCAATTGCTGTGCTTGTTCAAAATTAGCAGCATCACTTTTAAAACCCTTTACCTCTCCTCCATTTTGACTCAACGCTTGTTCTAAAGCTCTAGCTTTTTCATCAGAAGAAAGATATGTAAACGCAACTTTAGCTCCGTGCTCAACACATTTCTGAGCTATTGAACGGCCAATCCCACGAGATGCACCAGTAATAATAACCACCTTATTTTCTAACAATTTCATAATATTTATTTTTAACAAATATACATATTGAATATC
>CANHJY010000011.1 GCA_947461185.1 Flavobacteriales bacterium | reverse complement strand
TAACTCAAATTTATTTGGTTTCATTTACAGTTACTTTGTACTGAACACGAATATTTTTGCCAAATACAGGATTCAAAACAAACCTTATCCCAAAGGACTTTTTTGGAGTAGAATGCCTCTTTTTTTATTCAACTTGGGAACACTTATTACGCTATCCGCCTTTGGAGCATATATGATGTTTGATTTCTTTGATACCCAATGGCCAGCATGGTGGGTAATCCCAGCTCAAGTATTGATTGCTTTTGTAATCGATGATTTATGGTTTTATGTTTACCATCGCTATTTGCATGAAAATAAGTTTTTTTTAAAGCATATACATTCTATCCATCATAAAGCTACTACCCCATTCCCACTTGAGTATTTATATGCACATCCTTTGGAATGGATGGTTGGTGCCCTTGGCCCTGTATTAGGCTTTGGCGTCGTAATGATATTTATGCCTATGAATATTTTTGCCTTTTGGATCTTCGGACTAATACGAAATCTTCATGAAATTCATATTCATTCAGACTTAAAAATTCCTATCATTAGTCAAATGCCTTTAATCAGTACAACAAAACATCATGATGATCATCACGCTAAGTTGAAAGGAAATTATTCTTCAACTTTCAGTTGGATGGACCGCATATTTAAAACTGAACTTAAAAATTAATCATATGAAACGACTGCTATTTTTACCAATTGCTTTTTTATTTTTATCAGTCAACAACAAACCTGCAGTGTATTCTTTAACCGTAAAGGTTACTAATCTCTACAGCACTAGTGGATTAGTTGAAATAGGGCTTTACAACAATGCAGACAACTTTCCGGAGGTTGGAATGACCTATAAAAAAGCACGGGTTAAACCTAAGTCAGACTATACTTGTACTTACACTTTTCAATCTTTACCCTATGATACTTATGCATTCGCCATTTATCATGATGAAAACAGTAACAATACTTGTGATGTAAACTTTTTTGGTATACCTACTGAATATTATGGTTTTTCGAATAACGTTGTTCCAACATGGTCTGCACCTTCATTTAGCTCTTGTTCGTTTACGCTGAACGAGAATAAAACGAAATCTGTAGCCTTAATTGACTAACAACTTAAACCTATTTTAAACACTTAAAATAATCAAAAGGCTCTAGACAATCCTTGCATTGGTATTGTGCTTTACATGCCGTACTTCCAAATAAACTAATCATACGAGTTGAAGCTGATCCACATTTCGGACAGTTAACCTTCGGATCATCTCCAAAAAGAATTGATTTGTCAATCTCATCCACTGGTGGAGCAATACCATACTCAAGTAGTTTTCTTCTTCCAGATTCAGAAATCCAATCAGTGGTCCATGCGGGTGAAAGTACTTGCTTTACTTCTACATTTGAAATACCTTTTATCGATAATAATTCGACAATTTGATTTTCAATGTGCTTCATAGCTGGGCAACCACTGTAGGTCGGCGTAATTGTAATCAAACATTTTTCTTCATTAACAACAACGTCAAGAACAACCCCTAGATCTATTATGGATAAAACAGGAATCTCAGGATCTGCAACCTCCTCTAGGAATTTCCAGATATTTTCACTGTTTACCATTCCATATTAGGATATGCACGCTGCATATATTGCATTTCAGCCAAAATTTTACCTAGATGTTCAGAATGCAATCCTTCGCGACCTCCTTTAAACTGCCAATTATTATTTGGTATAGTCAATGTGGCTTCGTTCAACACATTCTCTACATTCTTTATCCATTCTTGCTTCACATCTGACAGTATTGGAAGATGATATTCATTCAATAAAGATGCATCCACATCATTTTCAAAAAACAATTCATCAGTATATCTCCATAATGAATCCAGTGAATTTTGAATGCGATTATGAGACTCTTCAGTTCCATCACCTAATCTTATGACCCATTCTGAAGAATGTTTGAGGTGGTATTTTGTTTCTTTAAGTGACTTTTCAGCGATTCCACTCAATTGCATGTCAGTACAAAATGTTAAGCGCTCAAAAAATGGCTTTCTGAAAGCGTCAAATAAAAATTGACGCATGATAGTATCTCCAAAATCTCCATTTGGCTGTTCGACCAGCAGTAGATTTCGATACTCTCTGTCAAATCTTAAAAATGCCAATTGATCTGCACTCCGTTTTCCACCTTCAATTTGAGATGCATACTCAAAAAGATTCGTTGCTTGTCCTATTAAATCGAGGGCGATATTGGTGAGAGCGATATCCTCTTCAAGTATTGGACCATGACCACACCACTCTGAAAGTCGCTGACCAAGAATAAGAGAATCATCACCAACTCTCAATACATATTCAAAAAGTTCTTTGTTCATGGCGCTTACATGTGTGAGATTCCATCTGGAACATCATAGAAAGTAGGATGTCTGTATATTTTGGTATTTGCAGGTTCGAATAATGCATCAGCATCTGTCGGATCTGAAGCAGTTATTTGAGCAGATGGAACAACCCAAATGCTAATGCCCTCTGATCGTCTAGTATAAACATCGCGTGCGTTATCAATTGCCATCTCAGCATCAGCTGCTCTTAAACTACCAACATGTTTGTGGTTTAAACCTGCTTTACTTCTTATAAAAACTTCCCAAAGCGGCCATTCTTTTTTTGACATTACTTTCAAATTAATAGTTATGCTGACTTTCTATTTTGTCTTTTTTCCGAATATGCAAGAGCAGCTTCTCTTACCCATGCACCATTTTCTTTTGCCTTTCTGCGTGTTTCAACGCGATCTTTATTGCAAGGTCCATTGCCTTTTACAACATTCCAAAATTCATCCCAATTGATTTCACCAAACTCATAATGTCCGGTTTTTTCGTTAAACTTTAAATCCTTATCTGGAATGGTAAGACCAATCATTTCTGCTTGGGGTACGGTAACATCGACAAACTGCTGTCTTAATTCATCATTCGTATGACGCTTAATTTTCCATTTCATGGATTGAAGGGTATGCTTAGATTCTGCATCATTTGGACCAAACATCATAAGGGCAGGCCACCAAAAACGATTCAAAGCATCTTGTGCCATAGCTTTTTGTTCAGGGCTTCCTTGAGCAAGATGTGCCATGATTTCAAACCCTTGTCTTTGATGAAATGATTCCTCCTTACAAACCCTTACCATTGCCCTTGCATAAGGACCATAAGAACACCTGCAAAGTGGAACTTGATTCATTATTGCAGCACCATCAACCAACCAGCCAATAGCACCCATATCTGCCCAAGTTAAAGTAGGATAGTTAAAAATTGAAGAATATTTCGCTTTTCCAGAATGCAAATCATCGATTGTCTCTTCCCTATCCGCACCCAAGGTTTCAGCGGCACTGTACAAATACAAACCATGACCAGCTTCATCTTGAACCTTAGCCAATAAAACGGCTTTTCGGCGAAGATTTGGGGCTCTTGTAATCCAATTTCCTTCAGGTAACATTCCCACTATTTCAGAATGTGCATGTTGAGAAATTTGCCGAATTAATGTCTGCCTGTAATCGTCAGGCATCCAATCATTTGGTTCAATTTTAATGTCCTTGTTAATTTTTTCCTGAAATCGTTCTTCCAATTCCTGGATGCTCAAATCTTTTACCATAAACTTCAAGTCTTAGACAAATTTAACGAAATCTGTTTATTTAATCTAAAAACAGCTATGATGTTTAGATGTTTAAAAAAATGAAAAAAACAAAGTCAACTTCTGCATATGATTTGCAATTTCTTTATTCAACCTCCTGAGCAGGCACATTAATCATACAAGTTCCCTTTCGATAGGTAAAAAATCTTCCAAAAAGTGTATTTCCGTATAATTTACCTTGACACCAAGCGCGTTCAAACTTATACCTTCTATCTTCCCAAGTAAAATTTGAATTTTTGGTTTGGACCATTAATGAAACATCGAAGGTTCCAGTCAATTCAGCTAAGGGAATTTTGAATTTTCTAACCGTGCTCATATCATCCGATACAATTTGGTAATTGAAAGCACTGATATCAGGATTAAGATCCATATTCAAGGGGATATCTTCAAATTGTCCTGTAAATAAATATGCATTATGGAATGAATAACCTCTATTTGCAACAAGATGAACATAATAAAAATCATTGTCATTGTAAAAAAATGCATTACCAATCTTGGTTTCATTTTTCAGAATCAAGTCTTTGCGCACGAGATCTCCGCAGAAAAATGGTTTAGGAAATAAATCTTGACTTGTTGGTTGCTCGACACTTTTGTTTTTATCAAAAGGAATTATTTCTTCTTTCTGACAAGAAAAAAATAAGGCAATTGTGACTGAAATTATAATTCCTGAAATCAAAGTGAATCGCCTCCAATTATTTCGTTTTCTTTTCATGTTGGTTAGTTATTAATTGTTTAAACAAAATTCACTTATGAATTCCTGAAAATGAATTTTTTTCATTAAATCTGAATACATTATCAATCAAAGTATGCCTGTGCTAAATATTAGTGAACCTGTAATGACAACAATTCGTTAAATTTGTATCAGAATTTAATGTATGACACCTAAGTTTCATCTGCTCAAAATAAAAGATATTCGAACGGAAACTGACGATGCTGTTTCTATAGGTTTTGAAGTTCCTGAAAATTTAAATCTGGATTACAAATTCATTGCCGGACAATACCTTACTTTTAAGGTCACCATTAATGGAGAGGAAGTGAGAAGATCTTATTCTTTGTGCACCAGTCCACATGAAAATGACTTACGCGTTGCCATTAAACGTGTTCCTAATGGAAAATTTTCCAATTATGCGTTTGATAACTTTGAAGTAGGTCAGGATATTGAAGTTATGACGCCAACAGGAAATTTTAAATTTCAACCTGATAGTAATGCGGAAAAATCATACTTATTATTTGCTTCTGGAAGTGGTATTACCCCAATCATTTCAATAATGAAGACCATTCTTCATGAAGAACCTAAAAGTGACGTAACTTTTTTCTATGGAAACAAGAACTTTAACGCTATTATTTTTCGTGAAGAAATAGAGGCTTTAAAAAATCAATATATGAATAACCTTCGCGTCATTCATATTTTATCTAGAGAAAGTTTAGGAAACGACATTCAAAAAGGAAGAATTACCAAAGAAAAAGTAGATCATCTTTACAAAGCCTTTCTTAAAGATAACAATTATGATGGGGTATATATTTGTGGTCCTGAAGAAATGATTGTTGGTGTTAAAGAGTGTCTTACTGAAAAAGGAATAGCAGAAAAACAGATTCATTTCGAATTATTTGCGTCATCAGTTCCAAAGAAAGAAATCATTCGAGAATCAACTTCAATTAATGCGGTTGATAGCATGGTTTCCATCATCTTGGATGGTGATAGGATTGATATTCCCTTAAATACAGATGGCGAAAGCATACTCGACGCAGCTCAAAAAGCAGGCGCTGATTTACCATTTGCTTGTAAAGGAGGGGTTTGTTGCACATGTAAAGCTAAAATTTTGGAAGGCACGGCAAAAATGGATGTAAACTATGCTCTCGAAAAAGACGAAGTTGAAGCTGGTTATATACTAACTTGCCAGGCACATCCAACAAGCGAAAAATTATTAGTTTCATTTGACGATTAATTATGGGTATATTTTCATTTCTAAAATCTTCTAATAAGAACACAAAAGACAATGTTCTAATTATTGAGGAAGTAAAAAATCTTACAAATGAGGCTAAAAGCATTTCATTTGAAACACCGAATGACTTTAAATTTGAAGCAGGTCAATTTATTGAATTATCGATTGAAATAGACGGAAAACTTGAGAGAAGGTCTTATTCTATTTGCTCTGGACCGACTGAACCTTTAACAATTGGTGTTAAAGCCGTACCTAGTGGAAAAGTTTCCAATTGGATTATGCGAAATGCAAAACCAGGGCTAGAAATTCATGTTTCAAAACCGAGCGGGAATTTCATTTTGAATCCAGAAACGAAGCATATCGTTGCAATCGCTGCTGGGAGCGGAATAACGCCCATAGTGGCAATAGCAAAATCCCTTGAGAACATTCATGGAAAAGTCACGCTGATTTATGCGAACAAGCTCGAATCCTCAATAATGTTTAAAGACGAACTTAATGCACTTACCAATACAACAATTCATTATTTTTTAAGTCAGGAAAATAAAGAAGGCTATTTAAATGGAAGAATCGACAAGGAAAATTTGACAGAACTGTTAAAGAATAACCTCGAATTATTGGAAGCTGATGGCTTTTACCTTTGTGGACCTGAAGAAATGATACTTCAATCCAAAGAAACATTGGAGTTTTTTGGTGTTTCCAACTCAAAAATTCATTTTGAATTGTTCAAACCAGCGACGATTCTAAAACCAGAAGAAAGTAACAAAGAACAAACTTTTTCAGGTGAATCAAAAGTTCAAGTTGTTCTAGACGGTGAATCTTATCCATTTAACTTGAGTGCAACTGGTAAAACAATTTTGGAGGCAGCAGAAGAAGCTGGTGCAGATGTACCTTATTCTTGTAAAGGTGGTGTTTGTGCTTCTTGTAAAGCGAAAGTGTTAAAAGGTGACGCTAAAATGGATGTCAATTATACACTAACGGATAAAGAAGTTGCCGAAGGATACATTCTTACATGTCAAGCACACCCTAATAGTGAAGAACTCGTTATCAGTTTCGATGCATAAAAGAATAGTAATTATTGGAGCAAGCCGAGGAATAGGCGCTGAAATTGTAAAAATTCTGGCTAAAAACAGTGATTTTGAAATTCTAGCTCTGTCTAGAGACCTCGATAAAATGGAATTGGTGTTTAAAGAGTATCCTAACGTCCAATCTTTTTATTTTGATTTGAAGTCCAATATTAAAGAGCAATTGGATGATATTTTGAAAAACTATTCAACTATTGATATTCTCATCAATAATGCGGGTTATCTGGTTAATAAACCTTTTCCTTTGCTGACTCATGATGATTTCAATGAAAGTTATCAAATCAACACCATTGGGGTAATGGAATCTGTACAAAACATAATTCCCAAAATGCACGAAAATGGTGGACATATTATTAATATCAGTTCGATGGGAGGTGTTCAAGGTACTATGAAATTTGCAGGACTTGCCGCTTACTCAACTTCAAAAGCTGCACTGTGCAGTTTTACAGAACTTTTTGCAGAAGAATATAAGGATACCAAAATAAAAATGAATTGCTTGGCGCTCGGTGCTGCGCAGACGGAGATGTTAGAAGAAGCATTTCCTGGATATAAAGCCCCTATTTCAGCAGCACAAATGGCGGAATACATCACTGAATTTGCGCTACAAGGAGATCAATGGTTTAATGGAAAAATCCTTCCTGTTTCTTTATCAACTCCTTAATCTTTTTTGTGTTACTTTTTAAAACCTTATCATTAAATACCGAAAATCAGCAAAATGTTTAAAAGACGAAAACATACGGAAACATTAACTGAACAAGAAATTATTGAATTAGCTAAAACCGATTCATATTATTTTGGAACTTTATATGACGCTTATTTTGAAAGAATCTTCAGATTTATTTTCAAACGACTTGGTGGTAATGAAGAATTGGCCGGAGATTTAACCCAACAAACTTTCATGAAAGCTATGGCAAATATCAACAAGTACGAAGACCGAGGATTAGCTTTCAGTAGTTGGTTGTTTAGGATTGCTCAAAATGAGGCGTTAATGCATTTCAGAAGCCTAAAAACAACAAGTACTGTAGCTATTGAAGATTACATGTTTAAAAACATGTGTGAAGAAGCCAATATTTCAAAACACATGTCGCAAGATGACCAGGAAAAGTTGATAGAAATATTAAATAATATGGAACAAGAACATTTGGACTTAATTGAACTGCGATTTTTTCAAAGTTTAAGCTTTAAAGAAATAGCAGATATTTACGCTATTACTGAGTCAAATGCAAAGATGCGGGTCTACAGAATATTGGAGAAGTTGAATAAAAAATGGGGTGAATTATCATGAGAAAATTTATCATCAACAAAGTAAATAAGCCATTGGAGCCGACGGCTGAGCAGATCCAAAAACACAAAGATTTTGGAAAGTTCTATCATGAATACGAACGGCTTACCAAAAGAGGGAAAAAACCAATTTATCAAGATCCTAAATTGTATCTGTTAATTGTTTTATTGGGCGTTGTGTTGTTTTTGATTCTGGCTGAGGGAAGCTATTAATCTATCGCACTTATTTTTTTTTAGGTCCAAAGAATTCATTAATTTCATATCCAATAAGGTTTGCAGTGTGAAATTGTATCATTGGTTAACGTTTTTCATAACTTCTATGCTAAACATTGGTTTTAGCCAAGATATCCATTGGTCCCAATTCAACGATAATCCCATCTTTCAGAATCCTGCCAATTCAGGTTATTTTAAAGGTGATTATCGCTTTGTAGGAAATTATAGGGATCAATGGCGCAGTGTATCTGTTCCGTTTAGTACTTTTTCATTATCAGCTGACACTAAACTCAAAAGGAACAACAATATTGGCATTGGTCTAATGATGTTTCATGATGTTGCAGGTGATGGTCAATTTAGGACTATGGAGTTTCAAGGTAATTTATCTTACTTATTTAAGATAACCCAAGACTCCTCACATGTGTTGAGATTGGGATTAAATCTTGGACTAAACCATCGACAGCTCAATTGGGATAAATTCTATTTCGATAATCAGTTCAATGGCATCCAGTATGACCCGAGCTTACCAACAAATGAGAATTATCAAACAGACCGAAAGACAAATCTTTCAACTGGCTTAGGTGCGACATACACTTATCAGCCTGAAAAAAGAAAATTTTTCACAGCGCAATTTGCAGCATTCAATATCAACCAACCCAATCAGGGTTTCTATAATGAATTGGTAAAGAGGGATGTGAGGTATCTATTTAATCTCCGTGCTCAATATCCTTTAGGCTTTGATTTTGATTTGATACCTTCCTTAAATTTTTCTGTACAGGGTAAATATCGTGAACTTTCTTTAGGTAGCTCTCTTAAATACACATTGGTTGAGCGTCTTGGTGTATACCGAGCCCTTTATGCAGGAATATGGTATAGAACATTAGATGCTGCTTATCTCAGCGTTGGTGCAGACTATCAAAACTGGTTTGTAGGTTTGAGCTATGATGTAAACCTTTCAAAATTGGTCCCTGCAAGTAATAATCGTGGAGGATTTGAAATCGCAGTGAGGTATATAATCAATACCTTCAAACCTAAACAAGTATTGCATAGGGTATGTCCAGATTATATTTAACCCTCCTTCTTTGCATAATTTGTCTTTCCAACACTTTTGGACAGACAAAAATTGGCACCTACCTTAAACATGCTCAAGAAAAATATAAGAATGGTGACTTTGTATACGCTTTAGAATTATACAGTCAAGCCATGCAAATTGACTCTAATTCTATTGATATTTTGTGGCAATATGCTGAAACATTAAAGGCTTACAAAGACTACAACAAGGCAACAGTTTATTATAAAAAAGTCTATGACAGGGAAAATGGACTTATTTATCCCAATTCCCAGCTTTATTATGGCTTAATGCTCAAACAGACCGGTAAATATGAAGAGGCATTGAACACATTTAAAAAAGTCAAGTCACAATTCAAATCCGAAAAAAAGAGCTACCCTTATCTCAAGGCTGTCAGAGAAATAGAATCATGTATTTGGGCCATGGAATATGTTGCATCGGAGGATTCATTAATTTTTACCCATCTACAAAAACCGATCAATTCAGAGGATTCAGAATTTGGTCATTTAATTTGGGATGAAAAACTCATATTCTCCTCTCTGAAAGCTGATTCTATTGGTAACAACGAAGAGGTTTACACAAAGAACTACAAAACCCAGCTATACACCTATTCTTTAGATAATACAGGAGAAAATTACAAACGGATCGAAACATTATCAGAGAATGGAAAAAGTATAGGAAACGGAAGTTTTTCTTTGGATAGCACCAGATTTTATTACAGTAATTGCCAAGACGAAAACTACAACTATGCCTGTAAAATAATGGTTGCTGAAGTAATTGACACTGTTTTATCAAATGTCGATTCACTCGGAAGTATAATTAACAAACCTGGATTTAATACTTCGATGCCATCAATTGGAGAAATGGACGGTAAAGAGGTGTTATTTTTCTCAAGTGACAGACAAGGTGGTAAAGGTGGAATGGATATTTGGTTTTCGTATATCACAAACGGTAATCAATATAGTGAACCAGTTAATTTAGAGGCAGTCAATTCAGTGGATAATGAAGTAACACCTTGGTGGAATGATTCCCAAAATCAACTTTATTTCTCATCTTCTTGGTATGATGGATTTGGCGGATATGATATATTTAAATCCTCATACGAATCATATGACTTTTCAGAACCACAAAATATAGGATTACCCTATAACGGTCCTGCAAATGACTTATATTATTTTAAACATGGTGATACATCATATTTTTCGAGCAATCGTATTGGTGTAAACTATAGTAAGAACCCGACATGTTGTAGTGACATTTTTCGTGTAAACCTACCCGAAAAAATCCCTTCTCCTAAAATTGACACGTTAATTATCCCGCCTGTAATTGAAAGTTTTTATGAATTGAGCCGAAGACTTCCTGTGACCTTATATTTTCACAATGATTGTCCCAATCCTAAGTCATTGGATACTTTAACCAAAATCAATTACATTGACGGCTACTATGAGTATCGTGCTATGCTAGAAAAATATCAGTTTGAATTCACCGCAGGAATGGATTCAAGTAAATCTGCATTTGCAAAAAAAGAACTGGAAGATTTCTTCATTAATTATGTGGATAAAGGAGTTGAAGATCTTACCTTGTTTAGAGACCTGTTGCTCACAGAACTTCAAAAAGGAGCAAAGATAAATGTTTTGGTGAAAGGCTTCGCAAGTCCTTTAGCCAAGACAAGTTATAATGTTAAACTAACTAAGCGACGCATATCATCATTGGTAAATTATCTGAGTGCATTTGACAATGGCGTTTTCAAACCATTTATCAAAGGAACTGCAGAAAATGGAGGTAAAGTAGTTTTTACAATGGTTCCTTTTGGGGAATATACAGCCAATAAATCGACGAGTGATGATTATTATGATCAACGAAATTCTGTTTACTCTAAAGCTGCAGCAATTGAGCGAAAAGTTGAAATACAGAGCGTTAGCTATATGGAAAATGATAAAATATTTCCGTTAGCATCCGAATCAAGTATATATGACATTGGTAAAATAACTTCCAAAAATAACATTCAGAAAACCTTTAATATTCAAAATTTGACTTCAGGGAATGTCGAAATTGAAAGTGTTAATTCATCCTATGACTATGTAACTGCAGAAATTGCGTCAAAAATCATATCTGGCAAGAAAGCTGGGACTTTAACAATCAACGTTAATCCTACTCAACTCAAAGGACTTAACATGGTTTATGTAGAAGTAAAAATTAAAGACTTTACCGAGACGCTAAAGCTGATGCTAACCTTTGATGTTGAATAAACTAAGACCTGATTTTTTCCGCTATTTCCATTAATTCCTCTTGCGACAAGTTCAATTTTGCTTTACCAAAATCCATGTCAGATACAGCGTTAATTGGAATCAGATGAATATGTGCATGGGGCACTTCAAGCCCAACAATTGCAACACCAATTTTTTTACATGGGACCGCATTTTTGATATTCTTGGCAACATTTTTTGCAAAGACTATCATCTCTCCGAGCAGATCATCATCTAAATCGAAAATATAATCAATCTCAACCTTTGGAATTACTAAAGTGTGACCTTTACTAAGAGGCATAATATCCAAAAAAGCTAAGAACTTATCTGATTCAGCGATTTTATGACATGGAATTTCTCCATTTATTATTTTAGTAAATAATGTTGGCATTATCTGTTGATATCGATAATTTCGAAACTCATAATTCCATTTGGGGTTTGGATCTCTGCGATATCACCCACTTTTTTTCCAAGTAAACCTTTACCAATTGGAGAGTCAATTGAAATCTTTTTGGCTTTCAAATCTGCTTCGTTTTCAGCAACAAGGATATATTCCATTTCCATTGCATTCGTAACATTTTTGATTTTTACTTTCGAAAGAATAAAAACCTTAGAGTTATCAATATTCGTATTATCTATAATTCGAGCATTGGCAACAATTGCATCCAACTTAGCGATCTTCATTTCAAGAATACCCTGTGCTTCTTTCGCAGCATCGTATTCCGCATTTTCGGATAAATCGCCCTTATCACGTGCTTCAGCTATCTGATTAGAAATAGCAGGTCGTTGCACCATCTTCATTTCATGCAATTCATCTTTGAGCTTCTTTAATCCTTCTTCTGTGTAATATGTAATTTGAGACATATGCCTTCTTTTGATTCTATTGATAACAAAAACAAGAGAGCCCAATGGACTCTCTTGAAATACAAATATAAAAAACTAAATAATTATTTCAAATTGATTGTTGCTCCGATTGTATGAATAATACCGAAAACTCCTGCGAAACGCGTTGCATATTCAATACCTAAAGCACTTTTATTCTCACCAACTATTGCATCAATTGAAAAACCTGCTGTTGGTCCAACAAGTGCATTGGATCTATTCTCTGCAGAAAGAAGATTTTTCTCATAAACATAACCAGCTCTTAGATTGAATGCCACTTTTTCAGCTGTCATTGCATAATCTAATCCAATTCTGTATTGGTCATTAGAAAATGAATTAGCCGTAAATCCTAGCGCAAGATTCAACTTATTATTCTCATTGAAAATAAAATCATAAGAACCACCAATTGACAACAAAGAAGGCAATTCAAATGTTGCTGAACGTTGTTCCAATGTAGCAATAAACTCAGTTGAAATGTATTGGATCTGCTGCGCCAATCCATCACCTTTGTAACGCATGACAGGACCAACATTCTTTAGCGCAATACCAAATTTGATTTGATCCCTTTCACCTGTTACATAACGAATACCAGCATCAAGTGCAATTCCATTAGATTTCAAATTAGAAATACTTTCTGATATTACTTTGAAGTTAATTCCAGCATAAATTGATGAAGAAAACGATCTTGCATAACCTACATTAAAAATGTTTGCTCTTGGAGAAAAGAAACCAATGTTTCCTTCAGGATTGGCAACAGTTGTTATTGGAATATCACCAAAATTCATTGACTGCACACTCACACTAATCACATCAGTTTCTGAAACTCGCTGCGCCAATCCAGCACTATTGAATGATATTCCAGCATTACCCATCCAATTGCTATAATTGAATTTAATTTGGGTTTTATCTGTAAAAGCTAAGCCTGCAATATTAACAAACGATGCCTCCAAGCCGTTTACAGTTGCAATACCAGCATCACCAGTTGCAGCGCTTCGAGCCCATGGATTAATCAATAACTGGGCAGCTCCTGAAGAACCTACTCGATCTTCATTACCAGCATTTACAAAAACTGTAACGATAATACCTGAGGCGAAAAGCAAATTTTTCAAACTATACATTTTATTTTTCATTTCAATCTCTTTTAATCCGAATTAAATACCTTGTAAGTCTACTTGTCGCATTCCTCCGAAGAACTTAAGAACAACCTCACCTACCTCAGGGACATCGACATGAATAAGGTAGACACCTCCCGCAACAGGTATACCTTTTGCGTTATTTAAATCCCAATCGATTGATGTTACCTCACTATCCTTTTTGAAAGTTCTTACAAGCTTTCCACTAACGGTATAAATATTCACCGTACATTTCTCAGGTAAGTTGGTAATCTTAACCCTTGTATCTAATCTGCTTCTTTCATATTCCGAGAAGGCATAGTAAGGATTCGGAACAACATTAATCATCTCCAAGGCTTCTGCTAATCTATTTGGATCGTCCTTAACAGTGTAAATATCATCCATAGTCCAGCCATACATAGGAGCGCCACCATTTTCGCCAGAACCTACAAAGTTCTTATACTCTTTGTTGATTCTCAATCTGATTTTAACATCCGTTGAATTCAAGATTTGATCTTCTTCCAACATAGGGTAAGCAATCCATGATAAACTTCCGTACAATTCTCGCTTCGAAGTACTGCTGTTATTATCTACAATATCTTTCAACTTAGCATATGCTTCATTGGAGTTAGACTCACCAACAGAAGGTATATATGCAGGGAAATCGTATCCTGATGAGAAATTATTAATTGTCTTTTGGTTGTAACTAAATACATAGATTGGATGCATTCCACCCATAAGTGGGTTACCAACACCGTCAATGAGTCTATCTGTTGGGTTCCAAATCATATCTGCTCCATTTTCAGCTCCCAAGAAAGAGTTTTCACCAAACGCCATGTACAAGCGAGCACCAGTTTCCAAGTCAACTGCATAACCAGGGAACCAGCCCATTCCAGTAGTTCCACTTGCATCAGAATTTCCATTCTTATCGACACTTGGACTTTCTCTCAATGCACCTGGTTCAGCACCACCAACGTTCAAGTTTGCAGTTCTCCCTAGTTCAATAACTGGGCAACGCGTCCACAATGATTTATCAGATGTAATAACAATATCCACACTTGGTAAGAAACTGATAGATGCATTATTTTTTGAAGATCCAGGACTTGTCAACTTGTAATAAGCCATCGGCATAAAATCAGCTTGATAACCTACTAATCTGTGAGGTGCTATACCTCCAGACAATAACTTAGCGAACTTTTTATCATCATCCTGACCAGCTTCATCTTTGTAATTACAAGGATTCAAATATGGCAATTCATCTGGTAAACAATCATCAGGATCAACAGGTGAATAGTCTCCAGAACGAACCCAGTTTGTTGGGAAGAAGGCATCATTATCCTCTACGAAAGTCAACCAACGCTTGGAGGAATCAGCAAAATCAATAGTTGCTTCAATCATATCAGTAACTTTTACTGATTGATTACCTGACTCCCCAAAATATTTATTTTGATATATCTGTACAGAAATACCCCATTCTGGTATTAACTGCTCGTTATCAACCGCTATAGTTTGATCAGATGCGACAGAATCTACTAATATTCCATTCTGATAGTGATAAATAACCCATTTAGCGGTATCAGCTGCATTTGTATTGCTTGCCGTGTATTCTCGGAATTTACATTCAAAATATCCGTCTACAAGATTTAAAGGGTCAACAACTTTAACATTGATTGGACCAAAACCTTTC
>CANHJY010000010.1 GCA_947461185.1 Flavobacteriales bacterium | reverse complement strand
TGCAGGAACTGGTGTTGTTGGTTTTATAGAAAGTAAACAACCAAATTCAAAAGACGTTTGTGTAGCGTTGCGAGCAGATTTAGATGCACTTCCCATTTTAGAAGAAAATGAAGTCGATTATAAATCACAAAATCCAGGAATCATGCATGCTTGTGGACATGACGTTCACACGGCCATTTTATTAGGTGTATGCGAAATCCTGAATGAGGTAAAAGATGAATTACCATATTCTGTGAAAGTGATTTTTCAACCGGGAGAAGAAAAGAATCCTGGAGGAGCATCACTTATGATTGCTGAAAATGTCTTAAATGCACCAAGGGTTAAAGAAATATTTGCATTACATGTTTTTCCAGATTTACCCGTCGGACAGTTAGGTTTTAAAGAAGGTCTTTATATGGCATCCTGTGATGAAATTTACCTAACAATAATAGGTAAAGGAGGTCATGGTGCTACACCTAATAATTGTATAGACCCGATTGCAATTGGCGCAACGCTAGTTACAACATTGCAGCAAATCATAAGTAGAAAATGTGACCCAAAAACACCTTCTGTATTGACTTTCGGACATTTTGAAGCTATTGGATCCACTAATATAATTCCTTCAAAAGCAATTTTGAAAGGTACTTTTCGAACAATGGATGAAGAATGGCGCGAGCAAGCTATTAGTCTTATTGAACGTCACATCCATAGTATTGTAGAAGGAATGGGGGCCAAAGCTGAACTCGAAATAAGTAAAGGCTATCCTTTTCTAGAAAACAATCCTGAATTAACTCATCGAACAAGGCAAAAAGCAATAGATTTCTTTGGAAAAGAAAATGTAAGCGATTTACCTATTCGATTGAGCTCTGAAGATTTTTCATTTTATGCTCAACAAATACCTGCTTGTTTCTTCAGAATTGGCGTACGTAATGAATTAAAAGGCATAACTTTCGGTGTACATCACCCAAAATTTGATATTGACCCAGAAGCTCTGAAAATAGGAATGCGTGCAATGGCCATGTGTGTAATCAATTCAGATCAGTTATGAAAAATTTGATGTGTTGTTTTTCAATATTGTTTTTACTCCTCAGTTGTAATAAACAAAATTCAAATTTGAAGAAAATCGATGGTGAATGGAAAATAGTTAATTACGCTCGAACAAACAATGAGGGGTTAACTACTAAATATTCATCTTGCAATGGCACTATTGATTTTGTTGCTGATAATGGAAAATTCGATTTGAATCTAGTCTACCAAAACAACGGTTTCAATGACAGCACGATAGCTAGCGGCAATTTCCAGTTAAATGATAACGGATCAGCAATAATAATTAGTAATTCATTAGGAATGAATCTTAGTATTGAAGGGAATTACAGGATTCTAACCTTAACTTCAACTGATTTACAAATCGAGGGAGGCGATACGCTGGGAAATATAAACACCTACTTGCTTTCTAGAAAATAGAAATATCAATTTGCCATTTCACTCATAAATTTGATTCGCATTAGTCGAAGCTCTTCTTCGCTGTAATCGCCATCAAATTCATTGTATGCCGCAGTCAAATCATCCGTTTCTGCATCTTTGAAATAGTCATAAATTTCTTCTTGATTTTCCTGATCTAAAATATCATCAATATAATAATTGATATTTACACGGGTTCCAGAGGAAACAATCGCTTCTATCTCATCTATTACTTCACCCATCGACTTCCCTTGGGATCTTCCAATATCCTCCAGTGGTAATTTTCGATCTATATTTTGAATAAGTTGAACCTTCAGTCCAGATTTATTTACCAAGCTTTTCACAACAACATCCTGAGGACGTTCGATGTCATTATCCTCTACATAAATCCGAATAAGATCAACAAATGGTTCTCCGTATCTGCTTGCTTTTCCAATGCCAACACCTTGAATATTTGTAAGTTCATCAATCGTAATGGGATATTGAAAACACATGTCTTTGAGCGAAGGTTCCTGAAAAATGACAAAAGGTGGAACATTCATTTGCTTGGATAAAGACTTGCGTAAATCAACAAGCATATCGTATAAAGTCTCATCAAACACTCCACCTTTTCCACCTGCATTAACAAGCATTTCATCATCATCCGTGTTAGAAAAATCGTGCTCTTGTATGAGCATGAAAGGTTGGGGATTCCTTAAAAATTGTCTTCCTGAATCTGAAAGTTTTAAAGTACCGTAAGTATCAATTTCTTTGGTTACCAAGCCATTAACTATTACTTGTCTAATAACAGCGTTCCAAAAATGTTCATCTTTATCTTGACCACAACCAAAGCCTTCCAAACTATCATGCCGATACGATTTGATATCAGCTGTTAGGTTACCTGATAAGTACGCGCAAATATGCTTTGCTTTCTGCATTTCTTGAAGATCAGCAATCGCTTTAAGTAGCATAACCACATAGGCTGTGCCTTCTTTTCGTTCACGAGGATGCTTACAGTTGTCACAAAATGCATTACAATTAGATTCTTCAAAAGATTCCCCAAAATAATGCAAGATGAACTTTCTACGACAAACAGATGTTTCAGCATATGAGACTATTTCAGTCAGCAACTGCTTTCCTATTTCCTGCTCTGAAACCGCTTTACCTTGCAGAAATTTCTCCAATTTTTCAATATCCTTGTAACTATAAAAAGCAATACACTCCCCTTCTCCGCCATCCCGACCTGCTCTTCCAGTTTCCTGATAATAACTTTCCAAAGATTTAGGTATATCGTGATGAATCACATAGCGCACATCTGGTTTATCGATGCCCATTCCAAATGCAATTGTTGCAACAATTACCTGCACTTCTTCCATTAAGAACATGTCCTGATGTTTTGCTCGTGTTGTTGCATCAAGACCGGCATGATAGGCCAAGGCATTGATTCCGTTCACCTGAAGCAGCTCGGCCATTTCCTCCACCTTTTTGCGGCTAAGACAATATATGATACCACTTTTTCCCTCTTTTGTCTTAATATACCTTATGATTTGCTTGACTACGTCTCTTTTCGGACGAATTTCATAATAAAGGTTGTCGCGATTGAATGAAGATTTAAATACAACTGCATCTAGCATATTCAAATTCTTTTGAATATCATATTGAACTTTTGGTGTAGCTGTAGCAGTTAAAGCAATAATGGGTACCTGTGATATTTTTTCGAAAATTTCTCTCAAGCGACGGTATTCAGGCCTAAAATCATGACCCCACTCAGAAATACAATGGGCTTCATCAATGGCGAAAAAGGAAACACTTACTGAAGTTAAGAAGTCGATGTTTTCTTTTTTAGTCAATGATTCAGGAGCTACAAAAAGTAATTTTGTTTTTCCATCATTGATATCCGCTTTAACCTGAGAAATTTCTCCTTTAGTAAGAGATGAATTTAAGAAATGAGCGACTGCGTCGGATTCACTAACATTTCTTATTGAGTCAACTTGATTCTTCATTAATGCAATCAAGGGAGATACCACAACAGCGGTCCCTTCTAACAACAAAGCTGGAAGTTGGTAGCACATTGACTTTCCTCCACCAGTTGGCATTATTACAAATGTATTGTTACCTGCAAGCAAATTAGCAATTACTGCCTCTTGATTTCCTTTGAAATTTTCGAAACCGAAATAATCGTTTAGCGCAACTTTTAAGTTATACGACTTCATTTGTTTTTCCTCAACTTCGAACATCTATCTAAATTAACAATAATCCCAAAACCTATTAACATTTCGGTAACATTTATTATTCTAATTTGTTTTAAATCGCCAATTGGTCTAAACAAACAAAAGGATTACTTATTTTTGTTCCATAATGGAATCAGAAAAAAATATGTCATTTTTAGGACATCTTGAAGAACTGCGTTGGCGCTTAGTAAAAATTTCTGTGTCCATCCTTGTGGTTGCCATCGTCTTGTTCTATTTCCAAGAATGGATAATGAATTTCTTCTTTTTATCAATGTCTAAACCATCCTTTATCACTTTTGATATCATGTGTCAATGGTTTGGAATTTGTTTAAATGAGATTCCGCTTTCAGTGCAGAGTACAACAATGTCAGGTCAATTTAGTTATGCTCTAATGATGAGCATAATGGGTGGAATAGTTCTTTCTTTTCCCTTCATTTTTTATCAGATATGGGCTTTTGTTCAGCCTGGACTAAAATCAAAAGAAAAAGAAATGGTAAAGGGCATTGTTTTTTATGTGAGTGTATTATTTTTTTTAGGAATATTGTTTGGCTATTTCATTGTAGCACCTTTAACCGTACAGTTTTTTGGAGCCTATCAAATAAGTACAGAAGTTAAAAATGACTTTACTTTAAACTCCTATTTAAGTACAATTCTCTCAACGATTTTTTATTCAGGGCTATTATTCCTTCTACCAGTTGTTGTTTATCTTTTTTCAAAACTCGGAATTATTACTCCTACTTTTCTCAAAAAGTACCGGAAACATGCAATTGTTGGCGTTTTAATATTAGCTGCTGCTATAACGCCTCCAGATGTTATTTCTCAAATCATAGTGGCCATTCCTATTATTATTCTTTATGAAATAGGTATTTTGGTTTCAAAACGTGTTGAAAACAATCGACAAAACCCTTAGTTTCATTTATTTATTGTTTGTTTTTTTGCGATGATTAAGTACTTTTCGATTTCGTGAAATATTTCTTGCTCATATTTTCTTGGACTATTTTTTCTGGTATTCTTGCTCAGAAAACTCATGTTCATGGCACAGTATGGGATGCAGACAAAGGCATTCCTATGTCTTATGTAAAAGTTCAATTTAAAAATACAAAAATTGGAGTTGTCACAGATTCATTAGGTAAGTATATAATTGAAACCTACTATGCATCTGATAGTTTAGAGTTTTCCGCCTATGGTTATTTAACGCTTTCAGTTGCAGTAAAAAAAGATCAATCTCAAGAATTAAACATGAGAATGATGACTGCTATCAAAAAAATGGATGAGGTGATTATCACTGTATCTTCGGAATCGCCTGCCGTAAAATTACACAAGCGAATTGTTGCTCATAAAGAAATTAATAATAAAGAAAAACTTAATGCTTATGAGTATGAAAACTACAACAAATTTCAGCTTGACTTAAATAATCTAGGACCAAATTTCGAAAACAGAGATCTTGTAAAAAGATTAGATTTATTACTTGATTACTTGGATACTGCGGAAAATTCAACGAAATTTTTACCAGCAATGCTAAGTGAGAGTATATCTGAATTTTATTACTTGAAAAATCCAAAGAAGAAGAAAGAAATTCTTAATGCTACTCGGGTAACTGGAATTGAAAATTTACAATTCAATCAGTTTTTGGGACAGATGTATTTCGACATCAATATATATGATAACAATGTAAACATTTTGAATCGCTCATTTGTGAGTCCAATTTCGAATATTGCGAGAAGTTATTACAATTTCAGTCTAAAAGACTCTACTTACATTGGAAAAAATTGGTGTTACCAATTGGATTTTATTCCCAAGCGATCTGGTGACATGACCTTTGAGGGAACGATGTGGGTTCATGATACCACTTATGCCATTAAAGAAATTACTGCCAAAATCTCACCAGAGGCAAATATTAACTATGTCAACGATCTTTATTTCGAACATTCATTCGATCAAATTGAGCCAGAAGTTTGGATGCTCACCAAAGAAAAAATAATAATTGATGTAAAACTCGTTGAAGACACTAAACTTTATGGTATTTATGCAAGAAAGACTTCAACAAGGAAGAATTTTCTAATCAACAAACCACATGATGTTAATTTTTACAACAGTGACAATACTGTGGAAACAGCTGATAGTGCCAACATTCGAAGTGAAGTCTATTGGGAAGAAAATCGGCATGAAGAACTATCAAATCAAGAAGCCGGGATTATAGAAATGGTCGATTCTTTAAATACCCTTCCTTTTTTTAATCGACTTAGAAATGTCACTTATTTTCTTTCCACAGGTTATTATCCTTTAGGTAAAATCGAAATCGGTAATGCCTATTCCGCCATTAGTTTTAATCCTGTTGAGAAATTTCGTGCAGCAATTGCAATTAGAACCTCAAATGCTTTTTCACGACGTGTCGAACTTGGAGGTAAATTCGCTTATGGATTTGGAGACGAACAGTTTAAGTATGGATTTCTTATTCGTTATAACATTACACCGAAGAAAAGGGGAATGCTTAGCACCTACTACAGTAAAGACATTGAACAAATTGGGCAATCACCTACGGCTGCAGCTGTAGGTTCAACCTTTAGTTCTATTTTTCGAACGGGTCCACTTGACAAGTTAACGATGGTAAGCAAAATAGGGATCAACCTTGAGAAAGACATTAAAAAAGATTTCATTCTATATGGTGGTTTTGAATGGAAAGAATATGTTCCCCTCGGTAAAGCCAACTATATAAAATTCAATAGCACTTCAGGTTTATTTGATACATTAAATAAAATTACAACTAGTGAGTTCATTGCGAGAATCAGGTGGGCTAAAAATGAAGAGTTCGTTGGCGGATCTTTTGACAGATCATCAGTAGGAACTAGATATCCTATTTTATCTATCCAAGGAATTTTTGGTGTAAAAGACTTGTTTGGAGGTAATTACAATTATCAAAAAATTGAATTTCAAATGGAGCATAGCGTGCCGATTGGAATATTAGGTAGAATTAGATATGGCTTTTCCGTTGGTGGTGTTTTTGGCACCGCTGCTTATCCTTTTTTAAAAGTTCACGAAGGCAGTCAATCCTATTGGTTGTATACCAATGCCTTTAATCGCATGAGTTTCTTTGAATTTATTTCTGATCAATATATTGGCGGTTTCATAGAGAACCATTGGGAAGGGCTTCTATTTGATAGATTACCATACATAAACAAACTTAAGTTGAGGTTAGTGAGTAGCGGAAGAATTGTCTATGGCACCATTTCAGATAGACATACATCAGAAATGATTCTACCTGTGGGAACAAAAAACTTCAATAATATTCCTTATGCTGAAGCATCTATAGGTATTGAGAATATTGGAAAGGTATTGCGAATAGACCTAGTGTGGCGAATTACCCACCTTACACCAGAAATTCATCCACTAGGAATTCGTGCAAGATGGTCTTTAAATTTGTAATTTCGTATTAATGAAGTTGCATACCCAAAATATCAAAAAGACATACAAAGGAAGGGCTGTAGTAAACGGTGTTTCCATTGAAGTCAATCAAGGTGAAATTGTAGGTCTTTTGGGTCCAAATGGTGCAGGAAAGACAACCTCTTTCTATATGATTGTTGGATTAATCAAACCAGATAGCGGTGATGTTTTTTTGGATGAAACAGAAATAACGTGGTTCCCTATGTACAAAAGATCGCAGCTAGGAATTGGGTATCTGCCACAAGAAGTTTCCGTATTTCGAAAATTAAGTGTTGAGGATAACATAATGGCAATCCTTGAAATGACAAAATTAAATAAGAAAGAACGCAAGGCTGAATTGGAGAAGCTTTTAGAGGAATTCAGCTTAACTCATGTCAGAAAAACTTTAGGAAACAGACTTTCGGGAGGTGAAAAAAGAAGAACAGAAATAGCTAGAGCCCTAGCAACAAATCCAAAATTTGTATTGTTAGACGAACCTTTTGCTGGTGTTGACCCAATTGCAGTTGAGGATATACAATCTATTGTTTCGGATTTAAAGAAGCGTAACATTGGTATTCTTATTACTGATCACAACGTACAAGAAACGCTTTCTATTACTGATAGGGCTTATTTACTATTTGAAGGTAGTATACTTAAAAGTGGTACTGCTGAGGAACTAGCTGCAGATGAACAAGTTCGACGCGTATACTTGGGGCAAAACTTTGTTCTTAGAAAAAAATAAATTACTTTCGTCTAATAAAATATTCAAAATGAAATTATTTACGCTTCTATTTAGTTTAGTATTGTTAATAGGTTTAGGATCATGTTCCAAAAACTGCGACATTTCCATGACAGACACCAATGGTGGTGATATTGTACCGGACGTCATTTTTTATCCAAAAAGCGGTTATTTGACTAGTAATTTAACAGAATATGTAATTGATGGAAACCATCCATATGCTGAATATTTTCAAGTAAGCATAGATGGTAGTGAAAAAGACACAGTTGATTATTCACAATATACGGTTATTGGTTGTCCAACAAACGCTACTTGTAATGCTTCTTACGACCGAACTGTTACAATTGATGATGTTAATCAAACCGTTACCTATAAAATTGTTGTTAATCAATGCAAAGATTGTGGAGCGAATATCAACGCTGAGAATTATGTTCTTGTTCCAAACTTCCCAAGCACTTACAATGTAACTTACGATGTAAGTTACATTGAACAATAAGCACTAGGTTATATACAGTTGATTGGTTTGATTGGGAATTGGTTCTTATTCGTTCTAATTATGTCTTAATTTATCGTTAAAGGAAGCGCTACTGATAACTTTTATAACGAAAAAAGGAGATGCGAAAACATCTCCGTTAAAATTCTTTATTTAAAAACTATTTAGAGGCTAAATCTTGAGTTTTTTCAGCATTTTGGGTACTTCCATACGCGTCACAACCTCCCGTTGTTGATCCGCAAGCGCTTATTGAAAGCGTTAGAATCGAACTGATAATTGCCAATGTTATTATTTTTTTCATTCTAGACTGTTTTAAGTTAATTCAACTTACCAAACGCTAATTTAATAATTTTATAACGTGGGTTGGTAAAATAATATTCACAATTGATTCTTAATGAATTAAAATATCTTATTTTTCGAACCGTTTCTTTCAAAATGAGAAATTGGATTATTCTATTTTTAGTTTTTTATCCTATTGTTTCAATAGGACAAAAAGAATATGCTTTAGAATTCTCGAATACAGATTACCAATTCATCACAAAAGAATTCAAATTAAAATACCGAGACTCACTAGCGGCCATTACTGCTTTAGACAAATTATGCTCAAAAGCTGTAAAAAAAGGATATTTACTTTCAGGAATTGACTCCATTCATTTTAATAAGAATACAGTAAACATTATATTTTATTTAGGAGAAAAATTTGAAGAAATCAAATTGAAACCAGAAATTCAATACTTAGAATCACTTCCAATAAGGTCTGCACAAAAAGAAAAATTACTATTAAACTTAACATTTAGGCCCAAAGTTATTACAGAAATAATCCAAGATATTCAAGATCAATATTTGAATTCAGGGTTTCCTTTTTGCAAAATTTATTTGGATAGCTTCAGTAACAGAAATGGATTATCATCGGCAAAATTAATTATCCAGCCAGGTCTAAAATACCCTATCTCTGAGATACATGTTAAAGGGGATTCTACAATTTCATCTATTCTCATTTCTAAAGTAACAGCTATACGCAAAGGAGACCTTTACAAACATGAAATGGTATCAAATATCAACAATATTATCCTTCAACAGGCATACTTAGAGCAAATAAAACCATCTGAATATTTATTTACTCCTGAAGGCTTAGAGATTTTTTTATTTTTAAAATCAAAAGGGATAAGTTCAATCAATGGCGCCTTGGGGCTACAACCCAATCCTAACAATTCCAAAATCAATTTAACAGGTGAAATTAATTTGAAATTAATTAATGTTTTACGAAGAAGTGAACAGTTTGTATTGAATTGGAGGAATATACAAGCACAGACACAGGCCTTGAATACCTCTTTAAAACTTCCTTATTTATTTAAAACGTCTTTCGGAATTGATGCTCAATTTAGTTTGTATAAAAGAGATTCAACGTTTATAGAACTTCGGTCTGTAGCGGGTATTAATTATTCATTGAAAAATGGCACTGAAATAAAAGGGTTTTATCAGAATTTTACTTCCAATGTACTTAAATCTGGGTATGCAAATAGTAGTTTTTTAAATCTCTCTAATATAAAAAGTGATAGTTATGGAATTGGTATTCAAAAAAAATCTCTGGATTACATTCCAAATCCCACAAAAGGTTTCAATTTATACGGAGACCTAACGATTGGAAAAAGGAAATCTAGATTATTCGATTCATTGGAATGGATAAATACCACCACCTATAAATTGTCTTTTAATTTAGATTGGTATATCCCGATTTCTAAAAGAAATATCGTTAAATTATCTAATAAAAGTGATTTCTATTATGCCCCTGAAATTTTTCAAAATGAACTGTTTCGATTTGGCGGTCTTCAAACCTTGAGAGGATTTAATGAAGAAGAAATTTTCGCTTCTTCAAAAAGTGTATTTTCAGTTGAATACAGATTTTTATTGGACAAGAATTCTGCTGTTTTTGCTTTTTATGACCAAGGTATTTATGAAAATATTGCTATCGAATACAAAAGAGATACGCCTTTTGGCTTAGGTGCTGGATTATCATTTGGGACCAATCTCGGTATTTTTTCAATATCATTAGCACTTGGCAAACAACTTGAAAATCAAATTTTATTGAGAAATAGTAAAATCCATTTCGGTTATATTGCTTTTTTCTGATTACCAATAAATCCTCAGAAAAATCTAAACCCTTGCCTCACGTATATTGGATCGAATTTCTTTCATGAATTCAGAAGCATAAACAAAACTAACTACTTCAGGATTTTCAGTTGAAAGAATAGATTTGCGATCTCCTTGCCACCAATTTTTCCCATGATGGATAAAAAGAATATTGTCTGCAATTTCTATTACTGAGTTCATATCATGCGAAATTACTATTGTTGTAATATTGTATTCATCCGTAATTTCTCTTATTAATCCATCAATAATTATGGATGTTTTGGGATCTAAACCTGAATTGGGTTCATCGCAGAATAAATATTTTGGATTCATTGCAATTGCTCTGGCAATACCAATGCGCTTCTGCATCCCACCGCTGCATTCTGATGGCAACAACTTACTTGCTTTGGATAAGTTCACTCGCTCAAGGCAGAAGTCAGCTCGAACTTGCATTTCCTTCTTTGACATTTTAGTAAACATAGAAAGCGGAAACATTACATTTTCCTCAACTGTCATCGAATCAAAAAGCGCAGAACCTTGAAATAACATCCCTATTTCTGTTCGAATTTCTTTTCGTTGTTTTCGACTCATTCCAGAAAAATCTCTTCCATCGAATAAAATTTTTCCAGAATCTACTTCATGAAGCCCAACGATACATTTTGCTAAAACCGATTTACCATGACCAGATTGACCAATAATCATGTTCACCTTTCCTTTCTCAAAAGTGGCGTTAATATCAAATAACACTTGATTTTTCCCAAATGATTTATTTACATTAACTACTTCTATCATAGCAACATCAATTGGGTTAGTATGAAATTGGCTATCAATATTGCGATACTACTGCTAACGACCGCTTGCGTTGAGGATTTACCTACATCTAGGGCGCCTCCTTTTGTATAGTAACCATAATAGGAAGCTATTGACACAATCAAGAATCCAAAAACAACAGTTTTTGTCAACGCATAAAAGACATTATACACCTCGAAAAATGATCGAATCCCTAATATGTATGTTTCAGTTGTGAGTAATCCAGAAACGACAAGAGCAATCCAACCACCTATAAGACTTAATGCCATTGAAAAAATAACCAAAATAGGGAAGAAAAATACGGCTGCTACAACTTTTGGAAGCACCAAAAAAGACAAAGAATTCACACCCATAATCTCCAAGGCATCAATTTGTTCCGTTACGCGCATTGTTCCAATCTCGGAGGATACATTTGAACCAACTTTACCTGCTAGAATTAAGGAAATTATGGTTGGTGAAAATTCTAAAATTGTACTTGACTGGGTGATATAACCTACCGTATAATCAGGCAGCAATGGGTTATCAATGTTTGATGCAGTCTGAAGTGCAATTACCGCTCCCATGAAAGTAGACATCAATGCCACAATAAAAATGGAATTGATTCCAATCAACTGTATTTCGTTAAAGATGCGTTTCCAGAAAATTGAAAACTTGTCTGGTCGCGAGAGGACCACCCACATCATTAAAAAATATTTTCCTATGTGACCTATCGTTTTCACAATCCTAAATTAATCTATATTTCCGTCATTCACATATTAAAGCTGAAAACTTTCCAATGAAACCATGTTGATTTCTTCTAATTTTGAATTGTGAGAAAAGAACCATTAAAACGTCGGGAGCAAGTAACATTAGCATTTTCGAAATACCTGCCCTCCCCTTTTGTTGATGATGTTGTCGAATTATTTCTTGGCAATACGGTTCGATTTAAAATTGTAAAAGGTAGAAAAACTAAATTAGGCGATTTTCGGGCAGGCATCAATGGTGAAAAGCATCAAATTACAATTAATGGAGACCTTAATCCATATGCCTTTCTCATCACTACACTTCATGAATTTGCTCACTTAACAACATTTGAAAATCACGGCCGTAAAGTAGCTCCGCATGGACAGGAATGGAAAAATAACTTTAGAACCTTACTGCTCCCCATTATAAATAGTAAAAAATTACCTAAGGATATTGAAGAAGCACTGGTAAACTCATTAGTAAATACGAAGGCCTCTTCTTGCTCCGACCATCAATTAAGTCGAGTATTGCATCGATACGATATTTCTAAAGAAGGTATTGAATTATTGGAGCGTTTACCGAATAATGCGGTTTTTACGTTGAATGGTAAACAATTTATAAAAGGACCTTTAAGAAGGAAAAGATATATTTGTCAGGAAATCAACTCCAACCGATCATTTCTTGTGAATGCATTGGCACAAGTTCAACTTATTCAAAACTATACATGAAACATTCCAACTATTGTGTAATTATGGCTGGTGGAATCGGCAGCAGATTTTGGCCAATGTCTACTCCGAACAAGCCGAAACAATTTTTAGACGTTTTAGGAATTGGTAAAAGTTTATTGCAAATGACTTACGACCGATTAAAAAAGATAGCCCCAGAAGCAAACATCTTTATTCTTACCAATGCGTCCTATGCCGATTTGGTAAAAGAGCAACTGCCACAAATTTCCGAGAAACAGATTCTATGCGAACCTGTGCGCAAAAACACAGCACCTTGTATTGCTTATGCCGCCGCTAAAATCAAAGCTATCGATCCACATGCAACGTTGGTTGTGAGCCCATCTGATCATTTAATCATTCAAGATCAGCGATTTGAAGAAATAATTAACATTGCCATCAACAGTGCTGAAAAGCATAAAAGTATTGTAACACTCGGCATTCAACCAACACGACCTGATACAGGTTATGGTTACATTGAATGTAATAAAAACGAGCATATTTCAGGAGGACAAGTACTTCCAGTTAAACAATTTCGCGAAAAACCCAATTTGGAAACCGCTAATTTTTTTCTTAACGAAGGAAATTATTTATGGAATTCGGGAATTTTTATTTGGCAAGCTGAAACGGTTCTTGAGGCATTAGCTAAATTTCAACCTCATTTACACGAACTTTTTGCCAATGATTTGAGTTTTTATGGAACAGATCGTGAACAAGAAAATGTTGATGAAGCTTTTGAAAAATGCGAGGATATTTCGATTGATTATGCAGTAATGGAACATGCTGAAAATTTAGAAGTTGTCGTTGCAGACTTCGACTGGAGTGATTTGGGTACATGGGGATCCTTGATTGAGCATCTTCCTAAACAAGATACAGAAAATGCAATTATTGGTAAACACGTACATCTTTTCCAATCTAAAAACTGTATGATCAATGTCCCAGACAATAAACTGGTAGTTTTAGATGGTTTGGAGAATTACATTGTTGTTGAATCTGATAATATGCTACTAGTATTAAAGTCAGAAAATGAACAATTAATTAAAGCGTATCTAAAAGTTGCTGAGCAAAAAAGTCCAGATTTCTTTAAATAAAAATGGCCGTCCGAGGACGACCCTTTCAATTGGTTTATAAAGAAAAATCATTTATTTTTCAATTCTTCTTTTTCCCAAGCACGATAAAGATCGAAATAACTTTTTGTTTCCAAAACTATCACTCCTCCAAGCGTGTCACCGTACTTTGCGGGTAGACCTCCAGTATATACCATCATCCTGCCAATTGCACAACTAGGAACATTGCTAATTTCTCGACCTTTAATTCCATCTAACAAATAAACCATATCTCCTTTTCGTGCCCCTCTAAAAATCAACTCTCCATCATCTGCCATTTTTACATCAGAATTGATAGAAGTAGCCAACGCAGCAACACTGAATTTAACTGGACTTTGTTCAATTTCCTCACCAGAAATTTCCTTAATAGGAATCGAACCGTAAACAAGTTTGATTCGATCTCCGTCGCCGTCTATGATAATATCACCTAAAACAGTTGCACCGTCGAAATATACAGTCCCTGCATTATAAAATCCATCCATAGGAATATTTACAGGAATATTTCTCATTGTATCTTGTAAGAAACGAATATTCATGGCATATTCTCCAGCAGGAATTCCAGAAATTCTAAATCTTCCATCTGTTGCTGACATGGCCTGATATTTCCTGTCTTGATCTATTATGAATACATTGGCTCCTATTATCGGAGTTCCATTTTTTTCTACTAGGGTTCCAACAACTTCTCCTGTAAGATCTTGAGCAAATACACTATGCATCGATAGTATAAATCCAATAATAAGCAACTTTTTCATAATTCTAAATTTTAGTTTCCTTATAGATGCAACATATTTTATATTCCATAAAAAAAGCTGAACCAATGGAACAGCTTTTATAAAATTCAATTGTAAACGATTAAATTTCAGCGCTAGAACAAGGGAAACCTCGATCTACTTTTTTAAACAATCCTTGCAACACTTTTCCTGGACCAACCTCAACTACTTCAGATGCACCATCAGCAAGCATTTGATGCATCGTTTGCGTCCAACGCACTGGAGCTGTTAACTGAGCAACCAAATTATTCTTTATTTCATCTGGGTTACTTACCCCATTTGCCGTTACATTTTGATAAACTGAGCAGATCGGTTGATTAAAATTCGTTGCTTCTATTGCTGCAGCCAATTCTTCTCTTGCTGGTTCCATTAAAGGTGAATGGAATGCCCCTCCCACTTGCAAAATCATTGCCCTTTTTGCTCCTGCTTCTGTCAAACGAGTACATGCCTCCTCAACAGCTGGCACAGCACCAGAAATAACCAATTGACCAGGACAATTATAGTTTGCGGCCACAACAATACCGCCGACAGCTGCACATATTTCTTCTACTTGAGCATCCTCAAGACCTAAAATCGCGGCCATAGTTGAAGGTTGTATTTCACATGCCTTTTGCATAGCCAAAGCACGTTTGTAGACTAATGAAAGGCCATCTTCAAAACTTAATGTCTTGTTGGCAACCAGTGCTGAAAATTCACCCAATGAATGCCCGGCAACCATATCTGGTCTAAACTGATCTCCAAGACATTTTGCTAGAATTGTTGAATGAAGAAAGATAGCAGGCTGCGTAACTTTCGTTTGTTTTAATTCCTCATCTGTTCCTTCAAACATCACTTTGGAAATTTCGAATCCAAGAATATCATTTGCGCTATGAAACAGTTCTTTTGCTAATTCAGATTTGTCATATAAATCTTTGCCCATTCCAGAGAATTGAGCACCCTGTCCGGGAAAAACGTATGCTTTCATT
>CANHJY010000009.1 GCA_947461185.1 Flavobacteriales bacterium | reverse complement strand
TGAATGCGCTTTTTAGCCTCGGGGTAGGGAATGATGATTTCTTGTCTTCTTAATTCTTCGGTCCATTTGGCAAGGGAAACTATCCCCATGCAAGTAGTGCTTTCTTGCTGATCAAAGGAGATGACCAAGCTTTTTGATTTTCCCAACTCTAATAACGAAATGAGGTTTAAGGAGTCGGTTGAGGTGATCTGTTTGCTTTTGCCATATGTGGCAATTAGAAGTTTTAATCCTTTGTACTGTTCTTCCTCATAGGCTTGTATTTCCATCGAATCAATTTTTGATTTCAACTGAGTAAAAAGATTCGAACTAGGCGGCGGAGGGGGAGGGGGAGGGGGATCATTTGTAATTGCTACAACAACTGCGATAAACACACTAGCCGCGAGCAGCATAATTACTAATTTCTTATTTTTATTCATAATTTACCGTCCCTTTTTTTCATTAATTCATTCTTTCTTTTTATTTCATGTAAATTCAATGGTGTGGTTTCAAACTTTTTTAGCAATTCTTTCAATTCGTTTTCCTCAGCATCCGTTAATTTGTTTTTTGTAGTCGTATTTGTTTGAGTTTGATTTTGATTTCGAGGTTTAGTCGTCTGGCTAGTTTTAGGGGTTTGAGTTATTGGGGCTGTCGTTGATCCAACTTGTTTCAACTCCCCTTTCAATCCGTAATACTTGTTTAACAAATCGACAGTTTCTTGTGTTTTTACAGGTTGATATCCGTTTTTTTCAGATTTCGAAAACTCATAGTTTTTGGATTTAAATTTAATCCATTTTTGACCGACATTCTGCCTATAAAAAAGACCATCTGAAGGAGTTTTAACAGGTATTCCTTTTAAGAGTTTATCAGACTCCTCCTGAGGCGCAAGGTCATAGGTGTCAGGAATTTGTTGTTCAGTGGTTGCCGAATCCATTTTTTCGGGCTCTGGACACCCGTGATTATCTGTAGAACCAGGAATGGTGTCACACTTGTCGAATTTGTCAGCAACACCATCACCATCAGAATCTGGGCAACCGTTCACAGTTCCTTTTTGATCTGGACATTCATCCAATTTATCCAAAATGCCATCGTTATCTTTATCTGGACAGCCACCTATCATTCCTTTCTCGTCGGGACAGTTATCATCCAAAAAAGTATGATAACCATCTTCGTCGGAATCCCACAACGCCGACGGGAAAGCGGTAAAGAAACTTACTATAAAAAGCACTGAAATAGTAACAACAGATGAAAACAAAATCGTTTTTCTACGTTTTTTCCTTACTGCTTCTTTCTTCTTTTTGTCGTCCTCTTCTTTTTGTCTACGTAAAATTTCTTCTCTTTTTTCTGTGTTAAATTCCTGAATTTGCTCTCTCTTTTCAGGGTCTAATTCTTTGTTGTTTTTATCGTGTAACTTAAAGAAAATAGCTGCTGCCGCTTCCAAATCCTCATTTTTTAAAGCTTCTTCGATTTCCGTAATTTTCTCGCGATCTTCCTGTTTTCTCTGTTCATCAACGGCATCAATTTCTTTTTTTTGAATTCGATGTTTTAAATCGTTGGAAACCTGGTTAGAAATTTTTACCTGCGCAGCGGCAGGTGCTTCTTTATAGAGTTTGATAGCTTCGTCTAACTTATTTTGATTTAACAGAATAGCTAGTTGACTATCCAATTGCCTTATTTGTCTGATTTCTTCCTCTTGGCGAATACGCTCGTTTTCCTTGTCAATGATAGCTTGTTTTGCTTTGTGTTGCCTCTTGATTTCATCATCTTCGTATTTGACTTTAAATGAATTCAAATTGAAATAGGAAGGAGTAACTCCGTATGAGTCATCGTAAAAGGCAATGTCCTTGAAACTGTTCGTTTTCACATCAATCTCATTGTTTGGAATCAAAACCAATTCATTTAAGTTAACAAAAGGCAATTTTCCAGTTAGGATTTCATCGATTTGATTTGGAGTGTTGTAATACAGATAATGGCTTCCTGGCAGTGCAACACTAACTGAATGTTTGGCTTCTATTTGAATATGTTTGAGGTAAATTTGAATGTCTTCTGCCTCAAAATTATTAGTGTTCGATTCGCCAACTCTCTGCACATAAAATCGAGCTAATTCCATTAAAACAGAGCGAGGACTTACTGAAAAAGCGAAATTTTCATCAATGATAAGTGAAAAACAAACATACGCTCCGCGTTTGGCATTAGGATTATATTCCTTAATACTGGTATCACAAAATGTTACAATAAATTTGCCACCTTTTCGATGCGTCATGAAAAACCCTTCGCGACCAATTACGTTTTTAACCGAACGAAATCGATCCTGTTGAATTTCTTTTACTGCATTAAAATTATGACTGTGAAAAAAACCTCCCTGCTGAAAGCCGTCTCTTATCCCCCAAATAGATATGTCTATAGTACTCATTCTTTCTTTAGTTAAACCAACCTTTTTTGAAATAAGAAATATCCTCCTCTAATTGCTTGAGAAGTTGCTTAGGATAACGAACCAAGTTCTCATTCGTTTCAAGATCACAATCTTCAAGGATGTAATTAAATCTCGAAGGTCCAATCGAAAAAGGAAAGTTTTTCATAACAAATTTGTGTGTTTTCTTTGCGTCGAGGCATGAATTTACAAAATTGGTATACATCTTATCAACGTGTGTTTCACAAAACTTTTGTTTATTATCATCAGGAAATAAATCGGCTTTTGTAAGTACTAGATAAACAGCATCCGTTTTTTTCAAAATATCAAACTTTTCCAAAAGGGCTAAAACTTCTTGTAGATTCTGATCCTGTTCGGTATATTTTACAGGATTTTTTTCAAAATAATCCATTGCAAAAATTAGGCATTTATTGTTATCGTTACTCAAATAATCCTTGTATGCCTTGAATTCATCAATGCCACTATCTGCAACTTGTTTGAATTTTTCACCGGCCATATCAATGAAGTTTAACTGTTGAGTATTATCTTGGGCTGCATGCCTCATATCAACGGGGATAAAATTGATAAATTCTCTTGGTGTTGAATTTGGGAGATGACCTTGAACCATCCCCAAAACCAATTGATTCTTGTATTTATTACCAAAAGAGTTGTCTACAACCGGTTTCATCAAGCCTTTTTTGTTCGCATAGGCGAGAAGAGAAGCTAACATGGTAGATTTTCCTGATCCTGGCATACCAAGAAAATAAACATCTGTTGCGTTTTTACGAAGGGGGGGTAAATCAGACACTTTTGGAAATATCGCGTTCAAAGGTGAATATTGCATCAATCGTTCCACTAAATCGGCAGAACATCCCCGATCATACAAATCTTGTTTAGAAATAATTTTTCGGTTTATACCTCTTTGAATGTCAGCAATTTCGGCGTCGTTATTATCAATATCTAGCAACAAATTTTCCCTCTCGGATTGATTCGCAACGGGAGTAGGATATGGATCTGGGTAAATCGGAAATGGTTCGGGTTCTGGATCTGGTTCTGAAGTGGCTCCAATTAATTCATTTACGCGATCTTCAGATAGTCCAGCACTAATCATTTCTTCGGAAGTTACTTCATTGTTGTCAATACACTCTTTTAAAAATTCATTTGGTAAACTTTCCAATTGTTCTGCCCGTAAACCAGCATAAATCATTTCAGCCAGAGTAATGCCCATTATTGAGCGATAGTTTTGCAGTTCGACAGCCGTTTTGTTGCGAATATTTTTTAAAATAAAATCAACTAGCGCTTGTTCTTTTTGATCTCTTTGTGCCATTATTTTAATCGTATGTTTTAACATTATTAATTCCGCCTGTTGACCCATAGACTTTTTTTGGGGATAAAAAGTATGGCAATAACAACAAACCATTCGTTAGTAGTAAAATAAACAATGTAGATAAGCCTAGTTGTTTACGAAACAGACGTAAGGGTGAACTGATAAGCGAATTGTCATCAATACAAATATTATTAAATATTAAATCTGTTTTTGTTTTTTCTTTTAAAAATGGCACGATACTGTCTCTTGTTTTTTCCAATTTAAAATTCAAGTCGTTCAGTGTTTTATTTTGTTGGAAATGTTTAAACTGTTGAATATTATTTCGCTGCTCGGCAATATATGTTTGAAAATTCGAGCCAAAAACAACTGAATCTTTTACTATAAAAGTATTACGACTTGGAGAAATGTAGAAACTATCAATAAAAGATGCTATCTCTAAATCTGATTTTTTGTGCCAAAAATTTAGATCGTCCTTATCTAATCCAATTTTTACCGCTTTCTCGTAGTTTTTAGTATCGATATATGTCAAAAGATCATGTTTTATTTGTCCAAGATATGTTTCGTATGTGGAGGTATATTTCGAATGCAACGAATCGAGGCAAGCAATTTTATTATTTCCAACATCTTTTATGGCTTGTTTTTCTGTAAATTCAACATTGAACATGTGAACGATAAGTATATTGGTCGGAATTGCACAAACCACAAAAAGTGCCCATAATGCGCTTGCGCCCATATTCACATTTTCTCGATTTCGCTCCATGCGTTTGTTTATTAATATTTCAAGCAATTTGTATAATAAAATTACAATTCCAAAACTTACTGGAATACTAATAAAATAGCTATCAAAAGCAAACATGGATCCGAAGAATAATCCAATCAATATAACAAACAAACTTGCTAACTGTGCAACCTCGAAGAGCTCGCCGATTTTTTTATTTGAGTTTAAAGCCATAACTATTAAAATTAATTTCCCAAAAATAGAAATTTAATGTCACTTTACAAATTTTTTGCCTTCAAAACAGCCTTATTAGCTTGAACAAAGGCTCCAATTTTACTGCCATTAGTCTTAATACCTGTTTCATGTAATATGCGCATAATATTCTTGTTTGAAATGTTATTATTCACGCTTTTCATCAGCGCAACTACACCTGCTACTAATGGTGATGCCATACTCGTTCCGCTTTCATAAATAAATCCACCATTGGGAGCAGAACTATAAATGTTACTACCAGGGGCGCTTATGCACGATCCGTTGTTGAGATTAAAACTAAAGTAATTACTAAAAAAGGCTTTTTGTTTCGAATTATCAGTCGCGGCCACTTTAATAGATCGTGAGCTCCTGGACATTGGGTCAAGTCCAACAATTATATTTTGGTTCCCTGCAGCCGTAACGATTGTAACATTATTTTCCTCCGCCATTAAGAATAATTCATTCCAAAATTCCGCTTCATCCTTTCCGAATTTACTAATCATATTTTCTTGTTGACTTTGTGACATATTTTTGACATCATCTGTAAATTGAAGCCCCAATGACATATTGATAACATCGGCATTGTTTTTTATTGCATATAAAATGGCATCTACAACATCAGACATTAGAAACTGGGAGTTATTACCTGCTGTTTGAATAGGCATAATTCTACAACTGGGAGCTGCTCCAATGATACCTTTCGAATTATTACCGACTGCGCCTACAAGTCCTGCCACATGTGTTCCATGCGGTCCTTTTTCATCATTTGGATAGGTGATTACCCGGCTATCCGTTACAACATTATAAGGTTTAACTATTTTCGATTTCAATTCAAAGTGTTTTAAATCGAAACCATTGTCAATAACCGCAACAATAACGGATGTGTCACCGGTAGTAATATCCCATGCTGCAGGGAGATTTAGTGCTGCCCATGGACCGAATTTTTGCAAATCTCGTGAGGCAGGATCATTAAATGTTTTTGTGCTTGAAAAAATAGATTCATCCCAAATCAATAATTTATATTGAGTCATTTTGGATCTAATCTCTGTTTTTATATTCGCACGTTGATCCGCTGGAAACTGTAACTGCAGTCGGCGAGTTTCATCATCGAAATAAACAATTTGATATTCGTCTGATGGAAACGCATTTTTTAGGTCGACTGCGAAATGCTGAAAATTATCTGATTTATTTTTTAACGCAATGTTTACTAAATTCCCTACTACTTTGGTTTTGGTTTGCTTATCCTCAATGATGTCTTTGTTATTAATAGGTTTCTTGCGGACTTTTGGAGTGGGCGGCATAATTTCCTGATAACGTTCCTTTAATTCTATTGGATCAAGATCTGATGCAGAAAGTGTTGGTTTTTGAGAACAAAGTTTAAGGAGAAGTAAGAGTAGGATAATTGCTAGAATGACAACCAACCATTTATTTCTCAGTGCAAATCTTTCAAAGGCATCCAATATTTGAGTCAATCCATTAGTTGTTGGTGGAACTACTGGTCTTCTCGTTTTTTTTGTTTCTTCTTTCGTTTTAGCTGGTTCCTCTTCAGTAATAGTACTTTCTTCTTTAATTTCAACCTTTTCTGGAGCTTCAATCGGTTTTTCCTCGGCGATTTCTTCCTCTTCATTGGGAGGTAAAACATCTATTTCTTCTTCTGCGTTGTCAATATCAGAAATAACTGGATCGATAAAAATTAAACTAGAGAATGCGTCGAATGGCCTTTCGTAATTTTGTTGATTTTGAAATCCCCAACCCCAAACAACAACTATATTTTCTCCGTCGCTTAATATTCGATTGCAATTAGGATTAAAAACGCTGGATAAAATCCTTCCCCATTTAAAATCATCTATGTCTGTTCCATTTCTAAATTGTTCGGCTTTTTGCTCTATTTCATAAATCAGCGCGTTGTATTTTAAAATAATTTTTTCCTGCTTTGCCAAATCGAATGAGTTCAGCTCTGAAAAAGAACCAGTTTGCTCAGACCAAAATTCGATTTCATTATTGTTTTTAACCGGTTTTAAAAGTAATTGCTGAATTTCCTCTCTGAAATTAGCTCTGAGAAAACTTTTTAGTGCCTCATATTTCAAATAAACAAATGCATTTCCTTCAGAAATTGCTTTATAACGATTTGGATCAAATACATAGTGCTTTTTCATAATTTACTGATTGTTTTGAGCTGGGATGAATTGAAGCGTTTTATTTTTTTTATTGTAAACGATGGTTCCAACGGCTTCCATTTTATTGCAATCAGAACCGGCATTTGAAACATTACCATCGAAACTCGTGAAAGCAGATTCCATTCCTCCGCTATTTACAAATTGGTATCCATTTAAAGACATTGAACCTCCTTCAAAGGCACGAATATCTAGTGACATGTCACCTGAATTTCTTAGTCTCCACCATAAGGCTGAGCAATCTATTGTAACAACATCATTTGTTCCAAATTGTGTCAAGTCAATCATACATGATTCTACTCCAATTCCTGTATTGTCACCACTCCAAAATAGGTATGGATCTCCATGATTAGAAAGATCACAATATCCAAGAGGTCCAGCGGATAAAGGACTTGAAATACCCGTTTTTGTATCTAGATCTCGGCCGCCATCAGCATCAAATTGATAAGTAATTATTAGATAATCTGCCGGAAAGTGAATTCCTGTTGTGTCAGTGCCACATTCACAACAATTATCCAAAGCGCGATTTATTTCAATTATTGTATCAAGGGCATTGGTTTCACATTTTTTTGGTTCTTTCGCGCATTGATGAAAATAAATTAATAAGGCAAGAAGAGCACTAAATCCAAGCCAAACAAACCAATAATAGCGAAATGAAAAATAACTTTTCGCCCGAATATTTCTATACCAATATTTTTTGCTTACGTGCATTTTATTTCTATTGAGGACAGCCAAGTTGATATTTCCATTTAGTGTCTTGTGAGTTAGATGGCTCGACAATTACTTGCACATAAGTAGGGTCACCTGGATTATAAACGTAAGGGACATCTACACAGTTCTTTCCCGTGACAACACCTGTCTCAAAGATAACGTTGCCATTATGCAGAACTTTTATGTTATCAGGAAATATATCCCCATTATTATAACATAGTTTGATTGTTCCACTAACGTTTCCAACCTCAAATGATTTTGGTGCTGGAGCTACATTGCTTCCCTCCTCTTTAATACTATTCTGATCATCGCAATTTATTACGTCAGCAGGGGATGGTGGCGCAACCGGATCGTCTGTAACAACTTGATTTACGCAATCACAGCAATAATTTAAATTCTCATTTATCTGTTCAATCGATTTCTCAATTACTCGGGTATCGCAACGCTGAACCTTATTCGAGCGTTGTATCAACCATAACAACACTAGAGTAGAAAGAATGAAAAGAAGCCAAACAAACCAATAGTATCGAAAAGAAAACCAACTAAGTGTTCGTATCCAGCGGTACCACCATTTTCTTGCCGTATGTTTTGAAACTATTAATCTCATCTTTTAAGGATTTACAACCTGAGTTGAATCAGCATTTTGACATTTCTCCTTCACTCTTCCCTCGAGTTCTTTTAGTTCATTTTCGATTTTCCTAAAATCTTCGCAATTATTAGATGGGGTACTACATTTTTTAGTTAAGAAAATGATTAATAAGGTATATACTATTAGCGTCATAAGACCCCAGAAACGGTAGGCAATCCATCTAAAAAATCGTTTTATCCAGCCCCAAAATCCAATTCTCGATTTTTTTTCAGGAGTAGGATCAGCTTCAGGTGTTGGTGGCTCGGGGGGACTTGGCGGTGCTGGTGGCCCGGGAGTTGGTGGCTCGGGATTTGGTGTTGAGGGAGGCTCAGGAGTTGGCTCGGTTTCAATGGCATTTTGTCCTTCTAGACCTTCTTTTTTTTCTTCCTGTTCTTCCTCAGCTGGAACTTCATCTATTTGCCAATTCTGCGGAAGATGTTCGAATCGGTTGTTGAATTTCCAACCCCAGATGACAGCCCAATCAGTTCCATCCGAAATAATAATGTTAGTGTCTTCTTTGAATGCACTTTTAATCAATTCACCCCATTGTTTAGAGTCTTCGTTATCCGAATTTTTTAATAGATTGGCTTTCGCCTGAATTGTTTTCCACCAAGCAGAATAGTCCTTTTCGAATTTTCTTTGTATTTCTGGTCCAAACTCTTTAATTGGCTTCATAGAGTTGTTGAAATCACCCTGCCATTCAATACGATCCTGGTTTATTTGATTGGGTTTACAAATTCTTTTTAAGTCGTTAGGGAGAATGTTTTGTCTAGTCAATAACGAAATAATCGCATTGTATTTCTCAAATACAAAATCTGTTTTGTGCGAAATCGCTTGGTACTGATTATACGGAATGGAATAAATAGTTTTCATTTAATTATAGTTAATTCAACTCGAACTTTAACATCTTGAGTCTACTAAGAATTTTTGTGAGTGAGGCATTCATATTTTCATCTTGCATTGCAAAGCCACAATTTGATAACATAGCGAGCTTTATTTTCAAGGTAAATAATTGGAAGTTTTCAGACTTCGGCAGATCTACATCATTTAACGAATCTGTTTTGTCATAAATGTTTTTTAATTCCGCGTTATAATCTTGAATGTCTTCCCTTGTTAGCAAATTTAAATTTTGATTAAATGCTTTGGCGATTTTTACAATTTCATTTATTCGATCCTCTTTCATAAAGTTGAACCCGAAATTCGAAACAAAATCATTGATATGCTCAGTTATTATTGAGGCCAAATATTCCTCTGTATCACTTGGTGCATTGATAAGTCTTGTTTTTTGTTCAAAAAGTTGAATTAATTCATCTCTAATTCCGAGAGAATCGAAAGTAAGATAAAGGTTTTCAACTAACAAATACATAGCGTTTTTATCCAGACCCATTTGAAAATAACTTTCAAAATTTTCTAATTCAAGTCTTTTTCGCCATGAATCAATTACCGAGTCTACCAAGCGCGCGGCACTTGTCAAAACACGATTCTCCAAAACTAACTGAAGATCAATGTTTTTTGAAACTAAATACTGTTTTACCTCATCGGTTGTATCAAAATGAAGTTGGTTTTTAATAATATTCAAATTTTCTTCTAAAGTGTTGTCATTAGAAATTAAGGGGAACATTTTCTTAAAAATCTGAAAATGCTCAGGCTCTTGACGGTTTTGAGAGGAGACATAATTTTTATGAATTAAATTATAGATCTCTACTTCATTGAGCGACATTAGTTCCAAAAATTCAATAAAGCTAAAACCGGGATTTTGAAATAGGTTTAACAGTTCAAATTCAATATCCGTTGCTTTTTGAAAAGCTATTTTTCGTTTTTCGTTTAAATTATCATTGACAATGTATTTTGATAAATCTGTTAGGATTTTCTCGCGATAACCTTGCAATGTTTTACAAAAATAAGATGTCTTTACAAAATTGTTTGCTGCGGGTAATAAGGCATCAATTATCATTTGGCTTCCATCTTTTTGTGGACTTGCCGAATTTTCCCATGACAAAAGTGGGGTTTCAAAATGTTTTTTAACAAAGATGTCCTCTTGAAACGTTGACTGCAATTTGTTTAAGTGACCTTGCATTTCAGATTTCACACCTATTTCTATTCCATTTTCCGAATTAAAAACATCTTTTGAATATTTAAAATCACGCAAAAGATAAAAGTTGGAAAAGTTTGGTTTGGTTTTAGTCCAGCTTGTATGCCAGTTATATTTGAATGTTATTTGTTCCTCAAAGAATTTTCTAAAACGATTATCCCATTTGTATCGGACATCTTTATCATCATTCACAGGATCAAAAGACAATTGCCTATTAAAAAAAGTAAATATTACAAATAACGGTGAAGTAGGAAGATTACCAACCACTTCTTCTCTTTTTTCAGGGGTTTCCCCTACATTTTTTGTGATCCAATCATATAATAAATCTGCGATTACATTGACCTCGATTTTCTCATCCTTCATACAAAACAGAAGGTTGTTTATTTCAAAATCAGAACTATACTTATTGAATAAAAACGAAACTTTTCCGCGCAAAAACATTTTGACAGCAATTTGTTCTGACATCATTTCAGAAGTAAACGACTCTCTACTTCTTGCGCCTGGAAAGTCTAATAAATCAGTATTCGCTAAAAATGGTTTGTCATCCGCGATGCGCTCATTAACAGGAAGTGTGACCTCTGCTGTAACGGCGCTAAGTTTGGAGATTTCTATTTTTTTTCGTTTGCCATTTTCTAATTGTATTTCGTATTCAGTTGAATGACTTAAAATTTTATTTAAAGTTTCGACATCCAAAATGGCGCCTTCATCTCTTAACAACGCCGTTTCATTTAAATAGATAAACGGATTGAATTCTATTTGCTCCAAGGCTGAAATTAGGAGTTTGAAAAGCTTTGTCATCTCTGGGTCTTTGCACCATATTAACTCAAAAAGTCGGTGCCATTCACTAACTGGGATTTTAGAAATTAAATTTCCTGCGGCATGCCAGAAACCTGAGAGTTCGATATCTTTCACGTTTTGTGCATATGCTTTAAAATTTTGATTAAAGTATTTGAATGTGTTCCAAATATCATCCTCAGTGAAGTAATTTTGAACTAGGTCATTTGATCCATAAATGGAATTCAAATTTTCAATCGTTTTTTTAAATTCTTCTCTCGATGTATAAGTTTCCCGACTCGTAATGTCTGAAAAAAATGCATCAGCAAGAATTATTACAATGTCTTTCGCAACAAGCATTTTTGCCTTAACCGAAAATTCATTCGATCCAGTTGATCGGTCAATTGTAAATCTTGTGACAACCCCAGTACTTTCTCGCTGATTCCCAACAGGGTTAATCTGAGATAAAAAATCAAATTCGCGCTCTCCGACTTTTATTTTCAGCGAGTCGCCGTTCAACGACAAAATATTTTGAACCAAATAGGACTTTCCTACTTGACTAATTCCGAAAATTGCAAATACTGGTTTTGAACAAATTGAATTTTGAATTTTTAAAATTTCGGCTCGACTTTTTTTGATGTAAGTTGAAAGGTTATCTTTTTCCTCAAATTTTAAGTAATTGTTCACCCATTGATTCGCCTCCGTGTATGAATCATAGAATTCTTTACACGCGGATTCGATTTCCCTAACTTTATCTATTTCAATGTTTTTCATATGTTATTCTACTGAAAGATTAAATTCCCCTGAATCTAGCCAAAACCCTTCTGAATGATCAAGGGTCTGAAGTTTTAACTCAAAATTGGATTTAGTTACATCTCCATCTTCTTTATCTTGAATGAGTTCAAGTTTTATTTTTTCTTTGTCTAGTTCAAATTCCCTGGTTAACGTAACTGTGTATGGCAATCTCGATCGAAGACTATTTTTACGATCCTCTAAAGCGTCCATAACGCTCAATGAGTCACCAAATGATGAATGCCCTAAATTTGTTTTTATATTGTTGTTATTAAACTGCAACGTGTATAAAAGTCTTGATGGATAATTTGACGAATCAATGTTTTTAAATCCAATGTGGTAAGGTAAATCGTAAATTTTAAACTTTGCTTCTTCTGTTTCAGGGCCCATAAATGATTTGCTAACTATAAAATTATCCCAGTTTCCAATGTAATTGGCTGTTGAGCAAATTTTTGTGCGGAGTTTCTTGGTGTCAATTCTAAAATTATCGAGTTTAAAAATTTTACCTCCCATCATTGACAACAAACTACCCACTGCAACGACTGTTTTGGAATCATTGATGTAGCCATGATTGTCGCAGAACGGGAACCATTTTCCAATCCAATAATGATTTAAATTAATTAAGCGATTTGGGTTTACAGGATGAAGTTTCATAAATGATTTCTCAAGAGAATTAAGTGAGAAGGGCCTTCCTGATAAAATGATGACATCACAGCGGTAAAGGTGCATTATTTTTGCTATCTGCTCAAATAATTTTGAATAGCAAGATGCTATAATTCGATTTACCTTTTTAGGATTGATTTTCCAAATTAATTGTTCAAATTTAAAACCAAAGTGTCTAGCGAAATAATTCAGCAATTCTTTATTTGGCTTATTGTTTTTAAATAAAGTTTCAAAATCTAAATCATACGTTTTCTCTTCTGGATCATTTGCCACGGACAAGAATTTTTGGGCAATAGGTAACCCTATTTGATTTAAAAAGCTTTGGCGCATCAACCTAGCTTTATAACCCATATTTGCATTATTTCTACCAAAAAAACCATTAAGTTTCGAAACGATATCCGTTATTCCATTTTTTCTACCATGATTGAGGATTACACCAGAGCAACCTAAATCATCTTTTTCTGACTCAGATCCCTCAATTATAACCTCTTGAATTATCTGTTTCAACAATTCATCTCCAGCAAAATGGAAACTTTCCCAATAAATTGGATCGGGAAGAATTGTGGTTGAATCAGTATACTCATAACCATACTCGCAAATCATTAAATCTGTAGTCCCCGCGCCCATATCCAAGGAACCGACAACTATTTTCTTTTGCGACTGATTAAACAAAGCGGGTTTACCATATAATTCAAAGAACAATTCGGCATTTCCATCAAATTTATGTTGGATTGAACCAAATAGATATAAGAATTGTGCAGCTGTGGCCTCATCATAAATCCAATCATTTCTGGTCTCAAGTTGATCTAGTTTTACCGATAAATTGGCGGTAGATGGGATTATTTCAACTGTTGTGTTCTCAAAAGAAAGTTTTTTAAATTGCGATTTTACAACTTGGTTGAAATTATTAAACAAAATAACGGCATCATTAGCACACGCTCGGAGCGCTATTTGTTCTTGTTTAATCATTGCTGTTGGGCAACTAATAAGAATTCTTTTTATTCTTCGTTTTGAGTTATTTGAACCATGAGCGCTTCTGAATTCAAATGAGTTGATTTGGCGATGCGCTTGAGTCAGAATTTCTAAAAACACAAAAGTCATTAAAGACTTTTTAGAATAACGTGCATTGGCTCCAAATACCCCGTCGGAACAAATACTTCCATCACTTTTAAGTTGTTCTGATATACCATTTAAAAAAACCGGCTTTGGAACACTCGTTCGTTCATTCAAAAAATTCCAATCGGTTTCTTGCGGGGAGTCATCACACAAATAGCGTTTCGGACTGGAATGATAGCTTTTTGATTCCAACCGAATTGACGCATCAAGGTCATCCTCATTTATCAATCTTTCTGCTTCATTTCCAATTCGCACGAAGCTCGGCCATTTAAATTTTTTGTATTGATTAAGTTCAGCTATTCGAAAACCAAAATCTGGTTGGTGAAAAACGAGTCGTGTAGAGAAACTGCCTTTATATGCTCTCTGTGGATTCGACAAATCAACCAATTCAAGATGCTTCACCTTGTTTAAATTGAAACGAAGATCATTTGGGTTTTCGAAAAGAAGGGCGCATGTGTTTGAATTTCCAACATCAATTGTTAAATCCACATCTATAACGCCAGCGCGGTCAGAAAGTAATTGAATAGTTGGGGTTTCCTCCAAACTATTTAAAAATCGGATTAGGAAAACATAAGAAGCTAAATGCAAGGTTTGACTTTCTCCATCCTCAAATTTGAAAAAGGGCAAAATATAATCTTCAACCCATTTACAATCAGTCAAAGGCTCAAAATAATGCAATATTAATTCTTCTGATTTACAAAGACTAAATTTGTTTTCCTGTGGATTCTCATTTAATTCAGGGCTGTGAATAACTTCAGGACTTTCAGCAAGTGTTGTATCTACAGCAAAAATTATCTCTAATGTTTCCTGATCGATTTGATTGATAAACATTCTCACCCAATCTGTCGGACCAAAAAAATCCCGAGTGATCGAATTATTTTTGAAGTAAGGAAGTGGAATCCATTTGTTTTTAAATGCTTTGATTACCTGTTGAATGTTTCCAACTTCAAAGACTTGGGGCTGACCTTCAGAGAAAACCCGCAATTCGTCCCATCTAATAGTTGGCTTTAACTTGGCTTCGCTTGTGAACGCACCTAATTTAATTAATTCAGATTTTCTGCAAAAAGCATCCCTTTCTGACACAAAAACCAACTCTTCTAGCCAAAAACGCCTTTTATTAAGTTCAACATCTTCAAAATAAACAAATTTTAAACTACGTAATTTGTCTTTCTCAATTTTTGCTTTGATTCTATGAAATTGAACGCCCGAATTTCCAATTAAATTTATTTCTGTCATATAAGTTATTATTTATTATGCGAATAAATTAATTTGCATACGCACAAAATTATTTTATTCACACAATAATTGAATAAAAAAGTTCTATATTTTAAGGTTTTTGTGCATTTTTTAAAATTAGCGTTTTATACGTTAATTTTATTTTTTTCAAGTAAAAAGTTGAATTTTAGATTACAAATTAACTTCTAACCCATTAAATAAGCTTCCCCTGAATAGAACGGTTATTGATAAAGTTCCAGGTTATTATTGACCTCCTCCCGATTCTTAGGGCATGTTAGAACTAGAGAATTCAGGTGAATATGAGTGTAAGTTAATAAATTTTTCAAATTATGAATTATGATAAGAACTAAAAGAGATTATTAATGAGTTTAATTATTTGCATATTTCACTCAAAAAACAACCACAACATTCACACGTGTAACTTATGTGAAGTTATAGACTGAAAATGTTAGTAATTTTTATCCTTTTTTACCTTATCCCATACCTTGTAAATATCATCATCGAGTAATAAATCATGATGAACATAATGAATAACTGAAGGTCTTATTTTAATAGCTTTTATCATAAATTCTTTATTTTTTAGAAGCGTAGAATCTGCATCTTGAAGACTAAACCCGCCATTTTTTAATGCTAATAAAACCAATTCTTTATCCTTTAATAAGGATTCATCAGCAAAGTAGAATGCAGAACTATTTTGATTAATCGCTGCCCTTACGACTTCCTTATCTTTTTTCAAAGATTCATCAGCGAATTCAAGTGCCTCTCCGTTTTGTTCAACAGCTGTTAGTACGATTTCTTTGTCTTTCGGAAAAGATTCTTTTGTGTTTCTCAATAATAAACCGTCATTTTGAAGAACATCTAAAAGTTCTTTTTTACTCAATTCTACTATTTTTTTATTCGGTGTTAAATCCAAAATTAGAGCTAGATCAATAAATTGAACTATTGAACTATCATTTGTTAACGCTGCTAAAACGATTTCCTTATCTTTTCTCAATGAATCACTCGCAAATTGAATAGCACT